>QHPD01000043.1 GCA_003218975.1 Verrucomicrobiota bacterium | reverse complement strand
GCCGCTCAAAGACGGAATGAATCTCGTAGCCAAGGAATATTGCGCGTGCCGAATCGAGGAAAATGGCGTACTCATCCTGAGCCAGTTCGCCGGCGCGGCTGAGCAACTCAAGCGCGACGCGGTGCTGGTCAATCCTTACGATGTCGAGCAAATGGCCGATACGATTTTGACAGCGTTTCGGATGAGCGAGGCCGAACGCAGCGCGCGTATGAAACGCATGAGACGCGTCGTATCACACGAAGATGTGTTCTTGTGGGTCGATTCGTTTCTCAAAGCGGGAGCGTCATTGCTGCCGCGTTCTACGAGTGCGCGACAGTGCGGCGTCAAAATCGCGCAGTGATCTTGCGGAAATCAGACGCTGTTCCAGACGGCGATCAACGTAATGCTGCTGATCGTCCGCCAAGGTCTTTGAAAACGATGTACCGTTGAGGCATTTCACATGGCCATCATCGATAACCTGCGAAAAGTTTCGGATACCGTCTGGGAATTGCCGGCGACTTACAAGCAGGGCATGCGCGTACCGGCGCGGATCATCGCTACGGAAAAACTGGTGCGCGAAATGGACGAGGCGGTTTATCAGCAGATCAGCAATGTCGCCACGTTGCCGGGCATCTGCCGGTACGCGCTTTGCATGCCCGACGGCCACAGCGGCTACGGTTTCCCGATCGGCGGCGTGGCGGCGATGGACATTCACGAGGGCGGCGTCATCTCGCCCGGTGGTATTGGCTTCGACATCAACTGCGGCATGCGGCTGGTCATCACGAACCTCACGCTCGATGATGTGCAGCCGCGTCTAAAGGAAATCGTCGACCTTCTGTTCCAACGCGTGCCGGCCGGTGTGGGCAGTCATGGTTTTTTGAAATTGTCGCACGACGACTTTCGCGATGTCGTGGAGCAGGGTGCGCGCTGGTGCGTTGAACACGATTACGGCTGGAAAGAAGACTTGGAAGTTACAGAGGAAACCGGCTGCATTTCCGGCGCGGATGCGGCGAAAATTAGCGAACGAGCAATCGATCGCGGCTACAACCAGGTCGGTACGCTCGGCAGCGGCAACCATTATCTCGAAGTGCAGGTCGTTAGGCCCGAGGACGTGCGAGACAAAGAGCTCGCAGCGAAATTCGGTATCACGATTCCGAACCAGGTGGTGGTGATGTTCCACTGCGGCAGCCGCGGCTTCGGACATCAGGTCGCGACGGATTATCTTCAGATTTTTTTGAAAGTGATGGAGAGCAAATACAGCATCAAAATCCTCGACCGCGAACTGGCGTGCGCGCCATTCGAGTCGCCCGAGGGCCGCGATTATTTCGCCGCGATGAAATGCGGACTCAACATGTCATTCGCAAACCGGCAGGTAATTCTTCACCGAATTCGCGAAGTTTTTTCCAAGATCTTCGGTCGGAGCGCAGAGGACCTTGGGATGCGGATGATCTACGATGTGGCGCACAATACGGCCAAGCTCGAAAAGCACAGTGTCGATGGAAAAGAAAAAACGCTGCTGGTTCATCGCAAAGGCGCAACGCGCGCATTCGGTCCGGGCCACAACGAAATCGCGGCGCGCTACCGAGACATTGGCCAGCCAGTAATTATCGGCGGGAGCATGGAGACTGGCTCGTACTTGCTCCTCGGCACAGCATCCGGCGCACAAACATTTTTCAGCACCGCGCACGGCAGCGGGCGCACGATGAGTCGCACCAAAGCGCGCAAACAATGGCACGGCAAACAGCTTCAGCGCGACCTCGAAGCGCGCGGCATCTACATCCGCAGCACTTCGTGGGCGGGTCTGGCGGAGGAAGCTGGCGCCGCTTACAAGGATATTGACGAAGTGATCGAAGCAACCGCACTCGCCGGGATCAGCAAGCCGGTCGTGCGATTCACGCCGATCGGCAATGTGAAAGGATGACGAATGATTGCTTTGATGCCTCAGCGATAAAGATCATGAGTACCGATGTCCACCGTTACAACCACATTGTGTTCGATGTAAAACACAGCGCGCAGATTCGGTTCAATTTCCACCGCGTAAATGGTGCGGCCGTACCGGGCGGAGAGCCTGTGTATTTGTGAGCACGCAAACGCCGGTCGAAGGGATTTTCCTTGAAAATCTTCCATGCCCGCCGGGTAGAATCCTTCTGACCGGATGAAAGTGCGTAAAAGCTCTCCCAAAACTGTTGGGTCGGCTTGAACCGGTATTTCATTTCGCCGCGCGTGACGGCGGTTTGGCTCCGCTGAGGATTGTTTCCATATTCGCGAATCGTCCGGCCTCGGCGTCGGCCATTCCTTGCTTAAAGGATTCCGGAATCCAGGAATCATCGTTTTCTACGACAAATTTCGTCACTTTCGCCCGTTCTTCGGCAGGCAGGGCTTTGAACTGCTCGATTACTTCCGCGGCGCTCATGCGTAAAACTTATAACCGACCGCACAGAGGAGCAATACCGCCAACTGAGGCCGGCGCAATGGAATCGCGGGCATTTTTCCACAGCGGAGAAGATCGACAATCGCGTCGCTCGGAGCGCTTCGCGTAAGGAATTAACCGCGGCGCAACGAATCGACAGCTTGTTTGCGACGCCGGGGCGCGGTAATGTGCGCCGCGTCTGTGCCGGCATAGCTCAGCTGGTAGAGCAGCTGATTTGTAATCAGCAGGTCGTCGGTTCGAATCCGACTGCCGGCTCCCTCGTAGATCGCCGGTTTTACGAGATTGCAGAAAGTCTTGCTTGGACACTTCTTGGACACTTTTGCTGTTCCGAGGCCACGAATTCGAGGTCGCCCGATATGTTCTACGTGAACCAGTATTTGAAGTTGATCGAAGACGACCTCTTCTCTAAAAACGACCTAAGCATAGGGGTTGAATTTATGAAACAGTTTATCGACGTTGCAGACGCCCGACCCCGCCGACGGTAGCTGAGATCCTTCTCGTTAGGAGGCAGGTAATATAAAAGGTAGTATGAACAGAAAGAGCTTTGTTCGATTTACCCTGGTCTTGGCATCCCTCCTGATATCGACTGATACCAGCCAAGTGACAGCTGCCAACATGCGCAGCTTTATAGAAGCTGTTCGGAGAAAAGCGGCTGTCGTCTACGTTGGCTCTGTTAAAGAAGTACACTTGCTGATGCGAACGAAGTTCGACATCAAAGCACGGGCAATCGTGAGCGTCTCAGCCGTCGTGCGAGGTCCTGCCACGAGTCCTCGTGAGGCTATTATCGAATATTCAAGCTTTGATGACAAAACACCAATGTTGGCGGGTGGCCCTCAGTATCAACTTCGGCCTGGCGTAAACGTTGTGGTCTTTGCTAACTCCTTTGAAAGTACAGTTCCCCCTGGATATCTTTTGCAGGGTAAACGCGAGGACTTGCTGCAACGGGTTGAAGCGCTACGCGATAACCTTAGCCAGATGTCTCCCGACCAACTTACATTGAATGAGATTAACGAGGAAGATCGTCATATTCAACTCGCATTGTACGAAAAGCTGTGTGCATACCTCCGTACACCTAGATAGTGGGACGCACCAGCTTTCGCTTCGGTAGCTTCTGGTCAGTGGTCCGCAGACTACGGCGAATCTCCTTGCCGAGCCAAACGCAATCGGGAATGCAATCGGCTACGCGAAGTTTTACTGCCGATCACATGATGCTGTGATTGGCGTTTACGATGAAGCTGGCAACGTGATCGAAACGCACGAGCCCAGCGGGAGATTTCAAAGAGCCGTAAAGTTCTTTACAAATCGCTACTTGTCCGGCGGACGGCTCCCTCCGTTATTCCAGTCTCAACCCATTCTCAACTTCAATAGGTCCATAAACCCAGTGGAGAGTTTCCTCCCCATATTATAGGCGTTTCTAGCGGGCCGACCGTAAACGGTGGTACACCATACCCGGCGCGCTTCTTTTAGGCCGAGTACGAAGCTTTTGATTTTGTATTTCATTCTGCCTCCCTTAGCCGGGATAAGGACGCCCTTGAGCCAGTAAGCGCGATGAGTTTGTTCATTTACGGTGAGTTCTCATAGTTTGCTTCTCTCGTTTCAGTTTAGCCCCTTCGCGTCAAAGTGTAAGAGTTCCATGAGGCGCGCCTCATAAAAATCACACATGGGGGACTCGCCA
>QHPD01000039.1 GCA_003218975.1 Verrucomicrobiota bacterium | reverse complement strand
ATTGTCGCCGATGCTAACACTGGCCGCTGGAACGTCAAGGGGGCCAAATGATGTGCCTCTTGCACCGATTGCCCTCAGGATGCACCTCCCGAAAGGCATTTCGCAAGGAGGGCGGCGGAAATACCAAACTACGGTTGGCTCGGCGTTCACACATTCACACAACATCAGACAATATATGTCATATAAAATCGACGGGTGTTGGTGCCGATTGATCCGTTTGTCGCACCTACTAGACTTGTGGCATGAACTCATTACCCAAACTGACTGCCTCAATTGCCGCCCTGATCGCCTCACTCGCTTTTGCATGGCTAGTGCTGGCAATAACTGGAACAATAAAGAATCGACCAGTCACGGTGAATTACGGCGGTAGCGTTGAACTGACGACCGGGATCGACGGCTTTGAAATTAGACATTAGAGTGGTTGCCTTTTCGTAAACCAATAGGCTTCAGTCATTTCCACGACCTTTTCTAAGCTCCACGGCTTTTCTTCTAGTCCAGCGGCCACGGCTGGCGTGGTTCCGAGCGTGTGATGTTGGCGAACGAAATTGTAAACGCCGAAATGCAGCGCGACCGCCAGCTTATGCATTTCCAAGCTTTTGCTGTAGCCGAGCGTTTTACGCTCAAACCGCTTCAATTCCTGCCGTACGGTCAGGAATGCGCGCTCTACGTGGCTCGTGGTAAGGCTTTCTAAGTCCGGCGAGCCTACCACCCGCCTTGCGCTCCGCTGTCTGCATCTTGCGGACGCCCTCATTGCGTCCTAGACGCGCCAGCGTGCCGTCTGGCAGCTTTGGCTCGCCGAATACCTTTGTCTCGGTTCCGTAGGCGTAGCCCTCATAGCCGAAATGTTGGCGAATGTGAAAAGCGTATGGCCTGTGATTATCCGTGGCGATCTGGACGGGAAGCTTTACGCGGTTGCGAACGTCCTCAACGAAACTGTTTCCCGTCCACCAATCGCGCTTACCGACCTTATGCGAAAAGACCAACTTCGTGTCCACGTCGATGCAACACCAAAGCCAGAAATCGCCTCGTTCTTGTTCTTGATTTATTAGCCTGCTTCCGTGCGCCCCGACGTACTGCCATTGTTCATCCATCTCGATTCGCAAGCATGGAAGATCACGAAAGTTGGCGTCCATATAATCTGCGAACGCTTCGCCCGTTTCGCGAATGACGCGGAGAATCGCGTGTTTGCCTGTCTTGAACATCCGCGAGACCGCGTTAATCGGCGTGCCTTCGCAGAGCGCCGCCAAAACTAAAGCCTGCCTTTCTTTGGAGAGTCTTTTGTTCGCCATAATATGTGTTTGACTATTTGAAAGAATACGTATAGATTCAAAATTAGTCAATAGAAAAAATACATATTTTTTCAAATGGCAAAGAAACAAAGAGGCGGCAAGCGAAAGGGTGCTGGCAGAAAGCCAGAAGGGAAAGCTCCGTACACGCTGACCCTTACTCAAGCCAACGTTGAGCGAGCTAAGAAGCGGGAACCTAACTTTTCTGGCCTTCTCGACCGGCTTTTGGCGAAGTGGCTTCGCCGGATTTGAGGCGCTCTTTGGCTTCGCGTAACTGGCGCTTAAGATCGGGCGACTCCAGAAGATCGGAACCTTCGACAGGTTCGGATTCGGTAGCGCGATCGACTTGATCGAGAGCCTCTTTGTTAGCGTCACGGTCTGCCATGAATCTACATATACGATTGTGTTGCATACTTGTCGAATTATTGGGTTGTAAGAGGCATCGGCCTCCTGATTTACTGTCTCGGTATGAACTGGCAGGAGATCGCGGGCAGCGTCGTAAATGCGCTCAGAAATGCCGGAGTCAAAAAAGATATAATTGATCTTCAAGAGAAGCAGGTCGCTATATTTAGAGACGATGTTGCAGTTCTCACTCGTAAGCTTGAGGTATCGGAATCGGAGACGGCGGACCTCAAAAAAAAGGTGGCAGACCTTCAACAGCAGCTTGAGCGCCTTCGCCCACAAACGAGCGGACTCGACGAAACTGCTGTTAAGTTCTTGCAACTTCTCGCGCAACAACCTGGACTTCGCATAGAACAAATCGCGGGGTATTTGAGCCTTTCTAAAGTGAAAGCCGAGTATCATCGTGACAACTTAATGGCAGCCGAAATGATCGGGTATCATGGAGCAATAGTGGAAATCGGCGATGAGACGTATGCTCTTAGGCGTAAAGGCCGAGAGTACCTTGCGAACCACGGCCACATCTAAGAGCATAGGATGTTGTATCCTGCGAAATCTTTACTTTCGTCGCGCTTTAGAGCCTGCGGATTATTGCCAGTGAGCACGTCACGAAATTCTCCGATTCCCGGCTTTTCCTCCAAAAAGCAGCGGATGGTAAATGCGCAGGCATCAGCTATTTGGAGAACTACTGAATCTTCCTTTGAGGCGAAATAGACGCCGTGAACAATCTTCGTAATCGGCAGGCAACCCGGAGCCATTTGCTTTAGGTCTGAAACAAGTGCCGGAGATGCCTCATCCAAGTTTCTGCTTCGCATCAAAGCGTGAATCATTTTGATAGCTTTTTGAGAGTTGTCGTTATTTTCGACGACAAGGCTCGCAAGCTCTGATTGTTGCGCCTTTTCCCGCATGTACCGCTCCGCTGCGACAACGCACATCGAATAAGTGTACGCGTGATGAATTGCTGCCGCGTGCCTTGGCGGGACTTTCTTAAAAAGCTCTAGGAGAGATGTCTTCTCGGAGTAGCCGTAAACGATTGGCAAACGAAATTCGCCAGTAACGCGAAGAAGTTTCTTTAGAATCTCATGTGAGGTTTCGAGAAGGTACTGGCGACGGTCAAAGATGCGTCCGCCGCCATGAAAAAGGTCTGTAGCATGGAAAGAAAATCCCTCTTGGTATTTTTCGGGAACGTATTTGGCTATGATGCTCTCAACGCGTTCTTCTACGGCCTTCAGTTCTTTGTCTGCGTTGACAATAACAGCAGCGACGACGGTTACTCGTTCCTTGGATGAAATTCCGCTTTCATCCAATCGACGCCTGCGCCCTGATGAACGCACTACTAGAGACCTGGCCAGATTAATCTTCGACCTCTCGACCCCACCGGTGACAGTATCCACGGCAATGACCGAACCCGACCGCATTGCACACTCCAGAATGCCGATCCCTGGCTTCTCTATAGCGAAAGCTTACTTCAGGAACTCGCGCGGGGTCCGCGGAAATGGTGCTCCAGGGCACCAGTGCGCAATGACATAGTTGGCCCAATCAACACCGTCATTGATGCTCTGTGGGATCTTGAGGATCACTTGCGGTATTGTATTTATCTCCACTACGCCGGACAACGAGATTTTACACAATAACACGATAAAAACCTGCCTAAGCTCAAGAATTCCAAGCACGAGCGCCACGCTGACGCACCCATAACCACTGGAGATGCTTCTATCTGAGGACCGGGCGCCCACCAGGTTACCAAACATCCAAACTCCTGAGGAGCGTGCCCCCCTGGCAAACCATCCGCGCGGAGCTATCAGAACGCAGGCGCCGATATGAACCCCCAACCGCCAAGATGTCCCGCAGCTGGAGGATTGCCGGTATCTAATCATCGACTGAGGGACACACGTTGGATAAGATCGCTGAAGTCCCACATTGACTGGCAGGCAGCCTTCAACGCGGCGTCTCGATCTTCACCGTGCATTTTTCCGTAAGGCAGGCCCAAACCCGCCTTGCGCCTTCGCCCTGCTTAAGCCTGATGATCGACCCGGACCCGCCTTCGCCCGCACCACTGAAATGTAAAATCACGTAGTCACCGGTCCGCTCCGCATAAGTGAGGTGATCGAGATTTATGATGCGGCCATCCGGCAGGCTCGAAAGGTTCATAGGCAATCCTCAGTATCAGCTCTCGAATAAACATACAAAGAAAAAGAAGTCCGTTCCTTATCACTACAGGTGCGGGTAACGAAAGTCGCGCTGCTCTAATTGGCAAAGCTGTCCGCGGCGCGAACACGCCACTCAGATGTTGCTCCCGCTCCACTTCAATTTCTGCCGGACTACGCTGAAGAATGAGGCGTCGGGCAATGAGGCCAGCCGAAGCGTTTTCCTTGCTTTGCGAATGGTGACTATTGATCCGCGCTCGACATGGATCGGCTTACGGCCATCTAGGGTCAAGAACACTGGGTACTCCGGATCGCTCGCCTCGATTTCGATGGTCGATCCTTCAGCGACAATAATCGATCGGTTAGTCAGAACGTGTGGACAGATCGGCGTGATCACGAATACGCCAGATTCGGGATCGAGAATTGGTCCACCTGCCGAAAGCGAGTACGCGGTGGAACCGGTCGGCGTCGCGACAATCAAGCCGTCGGCATTGAATTCAGTTAGCGGTTCACCGTTGACACGCGTGCGCAGGAGTACTAGGCGCGACAATTCACCCCGGCTCAACACAGCGTCGTTCAGCGCAATCATCTTCGCGGTTTGTTTGTCATGTAGCTTCACTCGCGCTTCGAGAAGTGCTCGTTGACTAAAGTTGATTCGGTCCTTGGCGATGCATTCCACAGCCTCGCGATACGTGGAAGAACTCACGCACGTCAGGAAACCGAGCGAGCCTACGTTGATGCCGAAGATTGGCTTGATGACTTCACCAAGCTGTCCGACCACATGCAGAATTGTTCCGTCGCCGCCGGCGACCACCAGAAGATCCGCGACCGCGCCTAATTCAGCCATCGAATGGCCAGACTTCTTTCCAGCAATGGACGCTGTTTCTTTTTCAAGCAAGATCGATACCGAAAAGCGAGAAAACTCTTCGACAATGCTGTTGACCAGATCGGCAACGCCTACCTTGCCTGTATGCGCGATCAACCCAATCGTTTTCGGAGACATGCGAAAAATTCCTGGTTACCGTCCGCGCCTTTGATAGCAGATGGAACGATTCCGGTCACGATATGACCGAGATTGGTCACGAACGCAACGATCTTGTCTCGCGCCCTTTGGTGCAACGCTGGGTCACGAACGATTCCGCCGCTTCCCACGTCTGCACGTTGTAATTCAAACTGTGGCTTGATCAGTGGCAGGATGACACCATTCGTGCTTAGCAAATCGAACGCGTTCGGCAAAATCAAAGTCAACGAAATGAATGAAACATCGATCACGCAAAGATCGATAAGCTCTGGAACCTGTTCGTGCGAAAGAAATCGCGCATTGACATTCTCGAGCACGATCACGCGCGGATCGTTGCGAAGTTTCCAATCCAGCTGGCCGTGGCCCACGTCCACCGCGTAAACCTTTGCAGCGCCGCGCTGCAACAAACAATCGGTAAAACCGCCCGTCGATGCGCCGACATCCAGCGCAGTCTTGCCGTGCACGTTTATGTTGAAATGATCGAGAGCACTTTCTAATTTCAGTGCTCCACGTCCGACGTATCTTGGTGTCGGCTTCAATGCGATCGTAGCATCTGGCTCGAGAAGCTGAGATGGTTTCGCAGCAATCTGGGTGCCGACCTTCACATCGCCCGCCATTACCGCGCGTCGTGCCTGCTCGCGGCTCGCAAACAAGCCCTTCTCGACCAGAAGTTGATCAAGTCGTAGCTTTTTCGACATTTCTGTTCTTCGCTGCTTCGCGATTCCACACGGTAATGATTGATGCACGAAGCGCTTCTACGGCTTGTGTTAGTTGGGCAATCGTAATGCACAGCGGCGGCATCACAACGACGACATTTCGGATTGGGCGTGTGAGGAGGCCGTGGCTTCGTGCCCGGATACAGACATTCGGGGCAAAGCTCGGGAGCCCCGTATCTTTCGATTCGTCCAGTTCTATTCCTGCAATAAACCCGCACTGCCGCACCTCGACGACTCTAGGAAGCCCTGCTAAATCTTTCAGCGCTACTGTCAGATGCCGGATTTTCGGCTGCAAAGCTTCCAAGACCTTCTCGTTTTGAAAAATCTCAAGGCTAGCCTTGGCAGCGGCGCAGCCGACTGCATTCCCAGTGTAGCTGTGGCCGTAAGCGAGGGCTCTGCCATCAGCAATCGACCCATCAAAAGCGGCAAATAGTTTTTCTGTTATCAAAGTAATAGCGAGCGGAAGATATCCTGCACTCAAGCCTTTAGCCAGAACCATCATGTCTGGAATGACTTCCTCCTGTTCAATCGCAAACATTCGGCCCGTTCGCCCAAAACCGGTCATGACTTCGTCCACAATCAACAATGTGTCAGTCCGGTCGCACCATTTCCTAACGGCCCGCAAGGTCCCCGACGGCCAAAGACGCATCCCACCCGCGCCCTGTATCAACGGTTCAATCACAAGTGCCGCAATGTTTGCCACGTCAGTCGCCGAGAGGGCATTCAGCGCCGCCACGTCTCGAACCTGAATGGCGGGAAAACTCCAATGGGCCGGTCGGATTTGGAACATGGAGAACGCACCGAGGCTGCCTGCGCCTGCGGTATCGCCATGATAACCGCTCTGGAAGGCGATGAACCGATGCTTTCGGGAACCTCGCAACCGCCAATACTGCGCGGCGATCCTTAAGGTAACTTCAATTCCTGTCGAACCATCATCTGAATAAAAGACTCTGCTCAAGGAGTTCTTCGGGAAAAGATCGATAATCGCGCGTGCGAGTTCGATCGCAGCCGGATTAGTGAGGCCCAGAAATGAAGTGTGCGCCACGCGGTCAAGCTGCCGGCGAATCGCCGCGTTGATGTGCGGATGATTGTGACCGTGGATATTTGTCCAGATCGACGAGTTGCCATCGATATATTCGCGGCCCCGGCTGTCACGCAAAATCGCCCCCCGCCCTTCGACTAAAACGAGCGGCTCATGCTCAGGAGCGCACCATTCCCGCATGTTGGTGAACGGATGCCAAACGAAGCGCTTGTCCGCGGCGATGAGTTCCTCTGTGTTCCACTCAGTCATTCTTTCTTCAGGAGCGCATGCGTCTCGCTTGCGCGCTCCGCCTGATTAGTCATGGCCACTTTGCTCCCCCATCAATTTCTCAATCGAGGCGACGTCTTCGGCCGAGGCGCGCCGCCGCTGGTATTTTCGCACGAGAATTTCTTTTAGCCTTAGTAAATCCTCGAGTAACGGGTGATTGTAATATGTCCAGTCAACATCGCCGGCAGTTTTCGATTGAAACCGCCACCTGTCGCCGAATTTCGTGGCACGCACTTCGCGCTTCATTCCATCGCGATCTTTCTCGGTCCATATGTGTTGACTCGGCATCGGTGTAAAACCTTACATTAGGCCGCTTGAAAGACGCAGCTAGATTAGCAGCCTATTTCGCTGCCACCATTCTCATTGGAGCGCTTCTGGCTCCTCTTCTCTTTTGGATGATCCACTCCCTAGCGGCGCATGGCTTGTTACCGTTCCTCGCAAAGTACAACTTCGAAACGTTTTTTCACCGCGCGCTATTGATTGCTGCCGCGGCATTGCTCTGGCCGTTCCTATACATCAGCGATGTAAGAAGCGCAGCCGATCTTGGCCTCGCGCCAAATTCACGGTGGGGGCGCGACCTCTTCGCGGGCATTCTTTTCTCGGCGATTCCCCTCCTCTGCTGCGGCGCTTTGCTAATCGCACTTAGAATTTACGCGTTTCGGCACAGCTTCGCCTGGGTCCCGCTCGGCAAGGCGCTTGCCGCTTCCGTAACCGTTCCATTCATCGAAGAAACATTTTTTCGCGGGATCGTTCTGGGTGTTTTGCTAAGAACTGGCCGGCGGTACATGTCGATCTTTGTAGCTTCAGCGATCTTTTCCGTAATTCATTTTCTAAAGGCACCGGCTCAAACTTCGACAATCGTCACGTGGACTTCAGGTTTCAATTCCATTGCCCACTCGTTTGAGCAATTTGGAGATGTGACCATGGCGGGCGCGGCGTTCATGACTTTATTTTTAATCGGGTGGATTCTGGCCGATGCCTGCGTGCTCACACGCTCGCTATGGTTGCCCATTGGCCTGCATGCCGGCTGGATTTTTGGTAGTGGCACTTTTAGCCGAGTGGCGCGTCAGCAAATGCTTGCCTTCCCCTGGCTGGGAAAGAATCTGCTCGTGGGCATTGTTCCCCTTGGCGTAGCGGGCTTGACGTGGCTGGTAATGCGAACCTGGTTAAAATATGATCGCTCTCGCCCAGTCTAGTGGATTAGGTGCGCTCGTATCGCTTCTTTATCCACCGGTCTGCACAATCTGCGGAGCAAATATTCGAGCGGACGCGTATCTGTGCGACCACTGCGAAGGAAAAGCTATCCGCATCGTCGCGCCATTTTGCCAGAAGTGCACCGAGCCGTTCGAAGGCGCCATAACGGGCGCGTTCACCTGCGCCAATTGCGCGCATCGCACCATTCATTACGACGCGGCCGTTGCGGCATACCGCAGTCGCGGGATTGTTCGCGAGATCATTCACGACTTTAAATACGGGCGCCAAATTTATCTGCGTCATCTCGTGGCGCGCTGGCTGCGTGCGGCATTAGATGACGAGCGGCTGCGCGGTCGCCGTCTCGACGTCATCGTGCCAGTGCCGCTCCATCCGACCCGACAACGAGAACGCGGATTCAATCAAGCCAGTTTGCTTGCGAAATTGTTAAGCACGGAGATATCCGTCCCATCGAAGCCGTTGCTCGAACGCATTCGCTACACGACCACACAAACGGCGCTCGATCGCGCCGAGCGAATCGAAAATTTGCACAATGCCTTTCGTTTACGAAAAACCGCGAACGTGCGAGATTTGCGTGTGCTATTGATCGATGATGTCCTGACGACCGGCTCCACCTTGAGTGAGTGCGCACGTGTTTTGAAGCGCGCGGGTGCAATCTCTGTTCACGCCGCAACGGCGGCGCGTGCGTAGATCCCATGCCCATTTTCAAAAAGCCAACAATCAAGGCAGAAAGCGGAAGGAAGCGTGAGATTCCCCGCGGCCTTTTTCAGAAATGCCCCGGCTGTGCGGAAGTCGTGCCGGAAATCGAGCTCGTCCAAAACCAGCGAGTTTGTCCGCGATGCGATTATCACTTTGCGCAACCGGCGAAAGAACGGCTACAGAATCTGCTCGACCCGGAGACCTTCGTGGAGATGGACGCCGACCTGAAATCCGTGGACGTATTGCGATTCCAGGGAATGGTCACATACAAAGACCGCCTCAAAAAATATCGAGAGAGCACCGGCTTGCTCGACGCTGTGATCAGCGGATACGGAATTCTTGACGGCTATAAAGTCGCAATCGCTGTCATGGATTTCGGCTTTCTCGCTGCAACGATGGGTTCGGTCGTTGGCGAGAGAATCACCCGCACTATTGAATACGGAACTGCCGAACGCTGCGCGGTGATCATTGTTGCCGCTTCCGGCGGCGCGCGGATGTACGAAGGAATGTTGAGTTTGATGCAAATGGCGAAAACGAGCGGCGCACTCGCCCGCCACGCGGAAGCGAGACTTCCCTATATCTCAGTTCTGACGAATCCTACTACGGCTGGCGTCATGGCCAGCTTCGGCTCGTTAGGCGATGTTATTATCGCCGAGCCAAGAAGCATGATCGGTTTCGCTGGGCCGCGCGTAATTAAAGAAACCACTCACCAGGATTTGCCCCAGCGATTTCAGACCGCCGAGTTTCTTGAGGAGCACGGTTTGATCGACATGATTGTACATCGGAAGAAAATGCGCGAGCAAATCAGCCGGTTGCTCAGTTACTTTGTCGTGACGCCGTGAATTATCGAGAGGCGCTCGCCTGGCTCTACAGCCTCCAGCGCTTCGGGATCAAGCTCGGCCTGGAAAACATCCGGCGACTCCTCGCGGAGCTGCCTGTCGATCTTCGTGGGACTCGCGTGATTCACGTCGCAGGCACAAATGGCAAAGGCTCGGTCTGTGCCATGATCGATTCGATCTGCCGCGCGCAAGGATATCGCACTGCTCTGTTCATATCCCCTCACCTCGTGACCTTTCGGGAACGCATTCGTGTGAACGGCGAAATGATCTTCGAAGACGCAGTTGCGAATGGTTTAACCCTAATTCGTGATCTCATCGCCGATTGGGATCCGCATCCGACTTTTTTCGAAGTCACAACTGCGCTTGCCCTGAAGTATTTTGCCGAAGCAAAGCTGGATATCGTGATTCTCGAGACGGGGTTGGGCGGACGCCTGGATGCGACCAACGCCGTCCAATCCGATGTGTCCGCCATTGCACCGATCGATTTCGATCATGAGAAATGGCTTGGCGATTCGCTGGAAAAAATCGCGACTGAAAAAGCTGGGATTATTAAGTCGAACATCCCGGTTGTATGTTCATCGCAACAAATCGAAGCCGAAAAAGTCATCCGTGCTCGTGCAGCCGAGTGCGAAGCGCCATTGCAATTTGTGACCGAATCTTACGACTGTTCGCCAATTGCCTTGCCCGGTCAGCACCAAAAACAGAATGCCGCGGTCGCAATCGCCGCGATTCATGCGGCAAACATCGACATTGACGACAAAGCGATTGCGCGCGGACTTGCTACCGTCGAATGCCCCGCCCGTTTTCAAAAGTGGGACGAGCGCACAATCATCGACGGTGCGCATAATCCAAGTGCCGCGCGCGTTCTCGCAAAAACATGGCGCGAAATTTTCAGTGATCAGCGCGCGACGCTTATTCTAGCGGTTCTCTCCGACAAAAACTTGCGCGGTATTTGTGAAGAGCTTGTGCTAATCGCAAGCTCGGTTCTTCTCCCAAAAATTCGCAGTGAACGCGCCGCTCCGCCGGAAACATTGGCAAAAGTTTTATCCTCCATTACTCCATCACTCCCCCACTCCATTGTGCCGTCTCTCGGTGGAACCCTCGATCTCGCGCGCGCGAAACAAAATCCGAATTTGATTACGGGCTCACTGCATTTCGCCGGCGAAGTTCTCGCCCATTTGCACGGCGAGCCCGCCGCCTTCGAAGAATGCGAACAGTAATCCCATCAATCACCACGAACGGCACGAAGCTTACGAAGGATTAAATTCCACTCCGTGCCCCTTCGTGTTCTTGGTGGTTAATTAATCCGCCTCGATTCTCGGAAACAACGGCACCGGTTTGCCAACGACATGCCCGTGGGGCAATCTCCCCCACTCTGCATCCACGAGTGCAAATCGCTCATCTTTTCCGCTAAGGTCCATCCTCCAATTCAGCTGATCGAAAATTCCATGCGCCGCTCGCGGCAGCAGAGGCGAAATCAAAATCGCAATGACGCGAACTAATTCGACGAGATGGTATAGGACAGAGTCGAGTCTTCGATCTTGCGACGAATCTTTCGCGAGACGCCAAGGCGCAGTGACTTCGACAATTCCGTTTCCATAGAGCCCCAGATTTACCGCCATCCCCGCAGCTTTTGTGATTTGAAAGGAAGTCATTTCCTGTGTGTAGACCTCCAAGGATCGCGGCGCCTCAACTTCAACTAGCTTTTGCAGTTCAACCGATCCTGGGCCACCGGGAGCAAGATCTTTATCCTTAACATGAGTTATCCGACCGTCACGATATCGAATAACCATGTTCAATGTCCGGTTAACCAAATTACCAATTACATTTGCGAGATCGCTGTCGCACGTAGCAATTAGTCGCTCCTCAGAAAAATCCGCGTCTTTTCCGGTTGCGATATCGCTCATCAAATAATAGCGGAGCGCGTCGGCGCCGTACTTATCGACCAGGACGAATGGATCGATAATGTTGCCGGCACTCTTGCTCATCTTAGCGCCGCCGAGGTTCCACCAGCCATGAACGAGCAACTGCGGCATTTGTTCGTCGAGAAAGCCGATTGCGTGCAGCATGATGAGCCAGTAAATCCCATGCGCCGGAACGAGAATGTCTTTTCCGATGATTTGCAAAGCAGGCCATTTGTCGCGGAAAGTCGATGGTTGAGACTTGAGAGTTGAGAGACCGGGATCGTAACCGGCGAAGCTGATGTAGTTCGTCAGCGCATCGAACCAGACGTAGGTGACGAAATTCTTGTCGAACGGTAGCTCGATACCCCAATCGAGCCGCGATTTCGGACGCGAAATGCAAAGATCCCCACTCAGCCGCCCAACTGCATTACGCAATTCGGTTTGACGAAAATCGGGAATGACGGCGTCCTTACGCTCCTCGAGATAACGAAGCAGCCATTCCTTGTGCTGACTTAGCTTGAAATAATAATTTTCTTCCTCGCGAAATTCGACTTCTCCCCACTCGGGACCAAATTGGCCGTCGGGGCCGCGTTCCTTGTCGGTTAGAAACTGTTCCTGACGGACTGAGTAATAGCCGGCCTGTTTGTCTTTGTAGATTTGCCCCGCATCGAACAGCCGTTGCAAAATTCCTTGAACGACTTTCTTGTGACGATCGCTCGTGGTCTCGGCCCATTCGTCGTAGCGGACGCCGAGTTTCTTCCAGAGATCGATAAACTTTTGCGTAATCTCTTTGACGAACTCCGATGGCGGAGTGCCGGCTTTGGCAGCCGATTGCTGGACTTTTTGGCCATGTTGATCGACACCGGTGAGAAAGAAAACTTTCTCGCCCTTAAGCCGATGATAGCGCGCGATCACATCGGCCAGCACTTTTTCATAAGCGTGTCCGATGTGCGGCGGCGAATTGGTGTAATCGATCGCCGTAGTAATAAAGAATATCTTCGGCATTTCGCGACCAGCCTTCGCTAAAGCTACGGGCTTGGCAAGCAAACGGCGGACGAATCGTGGTATGGCAAGCGTCTCGCTTGCCACGCTGCAAATCAGCAGGCGGAGTGCCTGCCCTACAATTTCATGTCGCGCAGCGCAACCCGGTTTTTACCCAGACCGCGGATTACGCGGATCGCAACGGATTCCGGCGTTCGCACTTACGAGACCCGCACTTTCTTCCAAACGCCGTTTTCTTCTTTCCAGTTGTAAAGCGGCTTGCCGTTGACTTTATGGACAGAAGTTTCCGTGACCTTCATGCCCCCCGGCTGTCCGGCCATGAAGAAATCAATGTCATAGACTGTGCCGTCCGTAGCTTTCATATCCACACAGGCGAAATATTTGCCGCCTCCTAGACTGGAAAGCTGTTCGTCATGGATCTTAATCAAATCGAGCGCGAGATTCTTGCCTTGATAGTTGATGTGAAACCTCTTGTCGCTGGATTGTTTGCGAGTGCTCGCGATATGCCTTTTGATGCCCGCAGAAATATCGACCGTGCTGACTTGCTGCGTCGGAGTGTTCTGCAGGGACGTTGTTGTTACCTGTGGCAATCTTTGAATTGGTGGGTGCGGATGGGATTCGGCGAAGAGCGATGTAGCCGCCGTTAAAAAGCACGCAACAGATATTGCGATGAACAGTCGTACAATTATGAGGCCGGATTTCATGCAGCTACCTTCGCGGTTTCCATTTCCTGGCTGTATTTGCCGAACCGCGCTTTGCTATTGCACAAGGCGCGATGATGAAACGCTTGCTGCGCGGCCGGCACATTCGCCGCATCGCCTTTCCAGGCTTTGAGCACAGGAGCTTGCAAAGCGCGCCCGAATGAAAAACTCAACTGCCATGGCAGGTCGCTCGGCTGATTCATCGCATTGAGATGTTCGGTAGCTTGCAAGTCAGTTTGACCGCCGGAAAGAAAGACAAGGCCGGGAACAGCGGCCGGCACCACGCGTTTCATGCAGCGCACCGTAGCTTCGGCAACTTCCTGCACTGAAGCTTGCTGCGGACATTCTTTTCCCGAAAGGACCATGTTTGGCTTCAACAGCATCCCTTCCAACACGACGCGGTGCTCGGCCAAAGCATCGAAAACGCTTCGCAGGGTTTGCTCGGTTACTTCGAAATGCCGTTCGATTGTATGAGCGCCATCCATGAGCACTTCCGGTTCGACGATTGGCACCAGCTCCGCTTCCTGACAAAGCGCCGCGTAACGCGCCAAGGCCTCCGCGTTCGCCTCGATGCATGTGCGTGTCGGAATTTTCTCGCCAATCGCAATTACTGCGCGCCATTTGGCAAAGCGCGCTCCCAACTGCCGATATTCCGCCAGTCGCTCGCGCAATCCATCAAGACCCTCGGTAATTTTCTCGCCCGGGAAATTCGCCATCGCCTTGGCGCCTTTGTCCACTTTGATTCCAGGGATGATCCCCTGCTGCTCCAGCGCTTCGACGAAAGTGCGACCATCACGAGTCTTCTGCCGAATCGTCTCGTCGAAGAGAATCACGCCGCTGATAAATTCGCCCGCCCCGGCAGTGGTAAACAAGATTTCGCGATATGCCCGCCGGTTTTCTTCCGTCGAAGGAACACTAATGCTCTTCAATCGCTTTTCGATCGTCGGCGAGCTTTCATCGGCTGCCAAGATCCCCTTGCCGGGGGCGACAAGCTTTCTCGCTACGGACTCTAAATTTTCATTTCTCATGGCTTCCTCCTTGTGGATCATTTTTCGCTGCCCTCCATAATTACAACTAACATATTGGTTGCAACCTCGAAAGCTTTCGCGATTGACCAAAGGCCCGTTGCAGGGGCGACCCAAAACATCTCGTGCTCGTAATTGTAATCCCCGATCACGAGCAGGAGCACGAGTAAGAGCAACAAGGCGCTGAACGCTCTCCTCGACGCGCGGTCTAACTTGTGCTATACGCAAGTCAATGCTGAGCAGGATTATAATTTCGATGGCGATGGCCGCCGCGCTTTTCACGGCTCCGGTGGGCCTTGCTGCGCGATCATGCATCCTCTCCAGCGCGCCAAGTCAAAAAGCTTGTCAGTCAGGTTGCTGCGCTAACAAAACCTGTTGCGCGGTATCGCCAAAGAACACGGTGCCACAGTCGCAGCCGCTTGCGAAAGGTGATTCCAGTCAACAACTGAAGGTAACCGGCTTTGTTACCGCACTGGCTTTCTCAAGTTGTGAAGCCAGATCTGAGCAGTTCCGGCTTGATGCAAGAGCACCATCGGCGAACTCACCGCCGCGGCTTGCGCTGCTCTGCACTTTTCTGATTTGATCCAGGGACGCTGACGCCCGCGGTGTGCCTATTTACTGGCATACCCGTGTCTCAACCGGAGTCCTGGATCAATGAAAACAACAAAAACTGTTTTAGTCTTATTAGCTACATTTTTATTACTTCGAAGCCAGATCACCGCTAATGGCGGAGAATACACCGCTGTTTCGCCACAACTCTCGCTAGGCGAAGTCACGCGCACCGTGCTGGAGAATAATCCGGCGATCAAAGAAGCGGAAAACCGCTGGCAGGCAGCGCAGCAGCGGATACGACAAGCGAATGCTTGGGATGACCCGCGAGTCGTTGGCGAATCGCGCGTGCGCCGCTATGTCGATGTCCCGCCCAATGCGTTCATGGATCAAACGCTCGCCATCGAGCAACTGATCCCGATCACTGGAAAAAACCTTGTGCGAGGACGCGCAGCCGCGGCCGAAGCGTTGTCAATCTTCGAAGAAGTCCGGCGCGCGCAGCTCGATGTGATCGCGAAGGCGCGCGCGACTTACTTCCAGCTGGCGAATGCTTATGACCAACTTGAGATCAACAGCAAAAATCTCACTTCGCTGAAACAAATCGCCGACATCAGCCGTTCCCGGTACGAGACTGGATTGGAGAGCGCGGCGAATGTGCTCGTTGCCGAGACGGACTATAGCAAGCTGCTGGAAGCGCGGCGGGATCTGGAGCGGAATTTGTCTGACGCACAGTCGCAACTGAACACACTCATGAATCGCGACGCGTTTGCGCCGCTTGGCGCGCCAGTCACGGCAACTGTTAACCACGCGCATCTCTCCGTGAGCAGGTTGCACGCGACCACGCTGGCGCAACGGCCCGAAGTGCAGATGGCGCGCGCGAAGATCGACGGCGAGAAGTCAAAACTTCAGCTAGCGCACCGCGCATGGATTCCCGATCCAGCAATCAGTATCAAAGGTCAGCGTTACAATGATGCCGCCGAGACAGTGAGTGAACTCGACGCTGGCGTGTTGTTCACAATTCCATGGGTAAATCCTAGCAAATACTCAGCCGGCGTGCGCGAGGCGCGCGCGAATCTTGCAGCCGCCGAGCAAGGACTCGAGCGCGAACAAAAGGAAGCGTTGCGGCTGTTGCGCGATCAGGTGGCAAAGATCGAGACATTTCATCATCATGTCGAACTTTTCCGCGACAAGCTTGTGCCACAGGCGCAGCAGGCGTTTGAGGCGACACGGCTGAGCTACGAGTCGGGAAAAGCGACGTTTCTCGATTGGATCAGCGCACAACGCAACCTGCGCGACATCGAAGCGATGGGGCGCGAGCATTTGGCACACTATCAAATGGCCGTCGCTGAGTTGGAGGCAGTCATTGGCGCAGACATTTATTCGCCAGCGCAAGCCTTATCGAAAAGAAGGAAATCGCCATGAAACTGTTTATGCGAAAAACCGCGTTGTTAGTCACGCTGGCTGCGCTTCTCTTCGGCGCCACGTCCTGCTCAAAGGAAGGCGCCACGGGAAAACCAAACAACGTCGATTATTACACCTGCACGATGCACCCGTCGGTGCATTCGAAGGATCCCGGTAAGTGTCCCATCTGCTCGATGGATCTCGTGCCCGTAATGAAGAAGGAGGGCGGCGAAGCTACGCCCCAACCCCAAGGAGAAGAAATAAAAGGCGGCGAGAAAAAGGCGCCGGGCGGCCAAATGCAAGGGATGCCCGGCATGCCAGGCATGAAAGAGGGACAGATGAAGGGCGGTGAAAAGCCGAGCGAATTCGTCGTCCCAGTCGAACGTCAGCAGCAGATTGGCGTGCGCTACGCAAAGGTGGAGCGCAAGCCGCTCCGCCACACCATTCGCGCAG
>QHPD01000038.1 GCA_003218975.1 Verrucomicrobiota bacterium | reverse complement strand
ATCTCTTCGATCACCTGTCTCAAAGGTTCCGTGCTTACCTTGCTTGTTCCGGTAAAGGGATGGTCAAGAACATAGATCAAAAATAAAATCAGCGTGATCGTTACCGTGAGCGTGGTAGTAATCAGATATTGCGCCTTGATGTTCTTCATTCCGAAGAAAAAGGTGTAGGACACCGCGAACACACCGCCAACAAGTAGGACCAACCAAATAACGGGCGGCACCGTATTGTTCCCTGCAAATATTCGCAGCCTGCGATACTCCGCCAGTTTATTTAGGCACCTTAACGACTCGGCGTAGAGCTCTCTGTTGGGAATCGATTTCTCATCCATCTGATAAAACAACGCTGTGAGCTGGGTATGGGCTTCCCCGGAATAGAGGCTTATGTCACCTTGTGACATTCTTTGCACCTCATCCTTATAAACGGAAGTGAGATAATCTCTTAATCCGTCCCGTATTGTTTTATTGACCGGGGCAGGAAATCCGTCCGAGCTGTGAAAAATATCGAGGGCCTCGCTGGCTTCCATTTGCAGATTTTTCGTTGCCTCGTCGTATCCGCTCCACGTAACAAACACAACAAATGCCACCATTACGCCGTAGAAGAGCCCGAAGGCATTGAAAATAATGGCCGCGACTTCGTGGTTTTCCTTTAGTACTTCCGCGGAATACTTCCTTCGCACTAGGTGAAGTCCAACCAGAGCGAAGAAGGTGGTAATCGCCGAGACAATAAGAAATGAAACCGGCGGCGGTAACTGAAGCAAGAAGCGCATAAATTCGTTAAAGCTTCTGAAAAGTTCGCGTCAATTTACCGGTTTTGAGTTGTTGTTGTCCGTTTGAGCCGATAGCCGTCAGCGTGCGCACCGTAGCCGCTCGCGTACTCAACTAATCCAACTCCTTTTTTCCAGACAACCTTTTTGAAATGACCTGAATTATGGCTGGCAAGATAAGTGCATTCGTCCCCTTTGACCTCGATCGTCGTGGTCCACGGACCATCTTCGTGGTTAAATTTACCAGTCGTAATTCCGTAAACGTCGCCCGGCTCGAATTCTGGCGGTTTATCCAGCGCTGAGATTTTCTTAACGGCCGCGTCATTGTCCTCTTCGTTCAACAGAACGATGCGATCATCTGTGACGATAAAGTAGTCGAGCGGAATTTTGCGGCGCTTTTTGACGCGGGATTTGATATTCGTGAACTCGATTTTGAAAATTGCGCCCCACGGCATCTTTGCAACGCGCGTTGTGACCACTCGTGCGGTGAGCGGAATTTCCTCCTCCTGAATTTCTTCGCCCCACTCGGTGCCGCGAAAATTAGCGGAGACGGGCTTATCATCCGGCGCATCGAGAAATGGATTTGCCCCGTAAGCAGAAACGGCCAGCAAGATCGATCCGCAAAGCGCCGCGTAGCGGCAGCCGGTTCTACGAACTAGCTGGATCGCCCAGCTTCTTCTCATGCATCTCTTATTCAGAGCGTCTCGCCTTGCACTGAAGGAGCTGCCCGCCGAAGGCGGGTCCGGCCACATCATCATTGTTGCGATTCGGCAGCGGTTCATGCCGCAATGCTAACTACCAACGCATTGACAATGCACGCTCAAAGTTCTTAATCTCGCGGCGTGAAAACGCTCCGATTATCGGGTCTGCTTGCTTGCCTGCTGATTTTGCCGCAGCCGAGCGATGCCCAGGAGCCTACCAAGTCGGCCCAGCAGCCAGAGACGCAGAACCCAGCACTGGCGGAAAAGATTCGCGATACTTCGCCGGACAAGAAGTTTGCCCTGCGCATTTCGTACGATGCGAAGACGAATCAGGAACTTATGAAAGGCCAGAATGCAGATGCGGAGAAAATTTTTCCTCAAGCGATCAAAGCCATCGGGCTAGTTTCGTTGCCAGAGAAAGCGGTGGTCGCCGACCTCCCATGGGATGGGAGCGCGGTAGATATGAGCCTCACTTGGTCTCCGGATTCCAAGTGGTGTGCGTTTTACGCCAACATGTCTCGAACCAGTGAGACCACGGTTTACCATCTGCGTGGCGATAAATTTGTCGAGATGGGCGGAGAGGAGGAGCTGGGAGTCGATGTCAAAGGCGACGTGCGTTTTGTGTGGGTAACGCCGATTCGCTGGATAAAACCGGGCGTTCTGTTGCTTGAACAACACGTCACCAACGGCAAGAACGCTACTTACAGATTCACCGCCAAGTTCGACGAGAAGACCGGCAAGTTCCAAATCATCTCAAAGAAGAAAGTACCATCGAAGGAGTAGGCCATGACTTTGATGAGAAAAAACACCGTTGTTTTTCTGCTGTCGATGGGTTGTTCGCTGCTCGTTCTGTCAACATTGCGGGCGCAGGACGCGAAGATCGTTGCTGATAATCTCGAATACAGCCGCGAGTTTTACTCCGGCGTTCACTTCTCGGCGATTGCAGAATCCGAGCCCTCGTTTGGCTACCAGCGTTATCCGGATGACGGGCCAGAGCGCATCCAGTGCAACGCGGGCACGTTTGCGCGCCAGCATGGAAAGCCGTGGCTAAGATCGGAAGACTGGGGTCAATCCGGACGACCTGTTGATCAGCAAATGGCGCGAAAGCTCGACGGCCGGGTCAAACTCGTCGACGCGGCGTTGGCTTTTGCCCCGAGCGAGGTAAAGCTCATCAACAAATCGGAAGCAGGCCACCGGGTGCAGTGGCTCTTCGAAGCGCGGGGGGCAAACGAAACGGGCGCTCCTGTTCGGCTGGAATTTGATAAGCCGCTGTACGACAAAAATTCGAATGTGCTATTGCACGGCTTCGAAGGCTCGTTACCCATAGCCGGTGGTAAGGCTGTCCGTAGCGAACGTGTGAAGTTCAGTTTTGGATATTTGATTGCCCAGAGCGGTTTCGAGCTTTCTGAGGCTGCGTGGGAAAACTTGGAAACGCCGAAAGAGCTGGAGAACAAACCGATCGATCTATCCAAGTTCGACATGGGCCCGAAGCCGAAAGACGCGGAAGGCTTCGTTCAGCGTGCCAGCGCACGCGGTTTTAACGGTGATATGAACGGCGCGATTGCGGACTGCACTCGCGCGATTGATCTCGACCCGAAATCTGAGCCGGCGGTTTATAGGCGCGGCGCACTCAAGTTGCAAAAGGGAGACAACAATGGCGCGATCGCGGATTTGACTCGCGCAATCGAGCTCAGTCCCAACACTGCCGATTATTACAGTGATCGCGGCCTGGCGAAACTGCGCAAGCGCGACAATGACGGCGCGATTGTCGATTTTACGCGCGCCATCGAGCTCGACCCCAAAAATGCGATCGCGTACCGAAACCGCGCTCTGGCTAAGAACATCAAGAAAGACGCTGACGGCGCGCTCGGCGATTACAATCGCGCGATTGAGCTGGACCCGAAAAATGCCAACGCTTTCAACAACCGCGGCAATATCAAGAAAGCCAAAGGCGATCTTGATGGAGCCATCGCCGATTTCACCAGCGCCATCGGACTCAATGAAAAGCTCGCGATCGCGTACAAGAATCGCGGTGACGCGAAACAAGCAAAAGGCGACGCCTCAGGCGCGAACGAGGATTTGAAACGCGCGGGGGAGTTAGACCCGGAGTTAATGAGCCAAGAGTCGCGCGCTGCCGCTGAGAAGTCATCATCGCCTGCGACACAAGCCCCCCCACCGGATGATGAGTCGGTCGCAGATCTTGTTAATCGGGGCATAGAAAAAGGTAAGGACGGTGACTTGGATGGCGCTATCGCTGATTTCACCCGCGCGAGCGAACTCGATCCAAAAGATGACGCCCCTTATTACAACCGCGCCCAAGCCAAATGGCTGAAGAAAGACAGTGCGGGCGCCATAGCCGACTACACGCAAGCCATCGAGCTCGGCTCCACTAACCCCGCTGCCTATAACAACCGCGGCAACGCCAGAGCCCAGAATAACGACCGAGATGGCGCGATAGCTGACTATACACGGGCTATCGAATTGAAACCTGATTACGCGCGCGCCTACTACAATCGCGCTGTCACGAAGAAGGCCAAGGGTGACAAGGCCGGCGCTGCCGCAGACTTCAAGCGCGCGAAAGAACTGGATCCGAAACTCGCAAGCGAAGGGTCCGCTGCGGACCACGTCGATCGCGGTATCGCTAAAGGCAAGAAGAAGGAATCGGCAGCATCGGTAGAAGATTTTTTCAACCGCGCCGGAGCCAAAAAGGCCGCGGGCGACTTAGATGGGGCTATCGCCGACTACGATCGGGCCATTCAACTCGCTCCGAAGGATGCTGCGATTTACAATAACCGCGGCCTCGCCAAGCAAGAAAAGGGCGATCTCGACGCCGCCATCGTCGATTTCAATCGTGCCATCCAACTCAACCTGAAAGATGCCGTCGCCTGTAGCAACCGCGGCAACACAAAGCGTGACAAGGGTGACTTGGATGGAGCTATCGCCGATTACAATCGCGCCATCCGACTCGATCCGAAATACGCGTACGCTTACTACGACCGCGGCCTAGCCAAAAAGCAGAAGAGCGATCTAGACGGAGCGATCGCCGACTACAATCGCGTGATCGAACTCGACCCTAGATTCGCAAAAGCCTACTGCGACCGCGGCGTCGCCAAGCGAAGAAAGGGCGATCTAGATGGAGCAATTAGTGATTACAACCGCACCATCGAGCTAGATCCTAAGTATGCCATCGCCTACTTCAACCGCGGCAACGCTAAGGATGAGAAGGGCGACTCGGATGGGGCTATCGCCGATTACACTCGCGCCATCCAGCTCAATCCGAAATATACCGACGCCTACTACAACCGCGCCTACACGAAGCAGACCAAAGGCGACATCGACGGGGCCGTCGCCGACTATACTCGCGCCATCGAACTGAACCCGAAAGATCCCGTCGCTTACAACGACCGCGGCGTTGCGAGACAGCGGAAGGATGACTTCAATGGGGCGATCGCGGATTTCAATCATGCGATCGAGCTAGCTCCGGAATATGCTGCTGCCTACACCAACCGCGGCAACGCCAGGCGATCCAAGGGCGACTTAGATGGCGCGATGGCCGATCTTAACCGTGCCATCAAGCTCGACTCAAAGAATGCAGTCGCGTATTATAGCCGTGCCTACGCCAAACAGCAAAAGAAGGACGCAGCCGGCGCGATTGCCGATTACACGCGTGCAATCGAACTCGATGGGAAAGATGCCGATTTCTATAAGGAGCGCGGCGACGTTTGGCTTGAAAAGAAGCAGTATAGTGCCGCGATCGACGATATACAGAAAGCTATTCAACTGGATCCGAAAAACGGAGACTACTACTCATCTCTCGGTTGGTATGAGCTCTTCAATCGCAAGCCTCGTGAGTCGATTGCGGCGTCTCTCAAAGCTCTGGAGTTGTCGCCGGACAATGCAGTGATGATCAAGGGCAATCTCGCCCACGGTTATCTCTTCGATAACCAATTCGAGAAGGCGAAAGCGATCTATCTGGAAAACAAAGATGCCAAGCTCCAGGATGGACGGCCCTTTAGCCAATCCGTGCTGGATGACTTCAAAGAGTTTCAGGAGGTGGGCATTACTCATCCCGATACGGAGAAAATCAAAGCGCTGCTAACTACTAACACGGAGGCACGGTGAATATCCCCGGAGCACCTCGAATGGAGGAGCCAAGATCTGCAGAAAAGCAAAAGGAGGAGGAGATGAGCCCTCCGAGAGCTACTATCTCTGGTTCAGCGCCGAAGGGGAATGCGAACTTTTACCCGGAGACAAATCCCGGGTCGTCAACACGCGGCCTGTTAAAGAGGAAGAGGAGAAAAAATAACTCACCCACATTCCGTTCCCTATGAGAACAAAACCAGCTACCAGGTTTAAGGTGGAGCAAATTCGAAAGGATCAATCATGAAACACATCGTAATATTAGCAGCCGCGCTGGTTATCGCTTTGAGCGACCAGGCTTTCGCGCGCCTCGGCCAGACCGAAGATCAAGTCAACGCGCTTTTCGGAAAGCCGACTGACCCGGGTAAACCAGATAGCGACGGCATAACAACAAACATGTATAAGAACCCAACAGGCGAATACCTTGCTGTGGTCCAGTTTTTAAAAGGTCACAGCGTTACCGAATCGTATGCTCGCGTGGATAGCCGGAAGTTTTCGGAAAAAGAATTATCGATCTTTCTCCAGGGAAATTCTGCCGGCAAGGAATGGAAAAAAGATCCGCGCAAGCTCAAGTGGGAAAGAAGCGATCACCACGCAACTGCATGGTGCGAAACGGTGGCGGGACGACCCACGCTCCTCATCCGCGGCAAATAATGAGAAGCAATTTTATGCCAGGAGTTGACGTACTTTTCGAGGCAAGACAGCAACTATGCACCGATTCCGAGACAAGGATTTGCGGCTGAGTATTACTGCAGTTTTGCTCCTGACGTTGGTGGGTTTGCGACCGCTGGATGCAAAGTCTACGGCAAAGAACTCGCAACAGAGCCGCGCGTTCACAGAGGCATTGGCCGAAGCGAGACGTCTTGCCGATACCGAAGCGGGAAAAGCATATCAAGGTGAGTTCGGAAAAATAGTTGCGCCGCGCCTGGGTGACATCATCGGCGAATGCACAAAGAATCTTGGCCCGACAGTTAAATTTCAGGTTGTTTTTGTTTTTGCGGCCAACGGTCAACTGGAACAGGTATTAGGGGGGCCTAAGGAGCAGCCAGCCGCGAAATGTGTGGGCGATAAATTCCGCGATCTCCAGCTTCCCCCTCCGCCGCACGCCAACTGGCCAGTGTCATTGTCGATCAACATTAGCCCGGAGAACGCTCCACGACTTCTCGCCCTAGCATTGAAGCTAATGGAAACCGGTACTTGGGAAGTGGACGCTACGATCAGCCGAGCGTTCAAGTTCCGCGTCCATGGGCTCCTAGCCGGTCAAGATTTTGATCTCACAGTCGAGCCTGAGAACCGAAACGCTTTCCGGCTAATCGCGATCAAAGGCCAACTGTGGACAAGCTTTGACGGAAGCAAAACTTGGAAATTGGAAGACGCGAAAGGCGACGCGGTTGCTCAACGGTTTTATGGTTTCGTGCACAACCCTCTTCGTTCCGAGGCCGCGTCGCCCGCGCTACAAGTCGTTAAGCAGGAAACGCACGATGGCGACACCTGGATGCAGCTTCGCCCGAAAAAATCTGATAAAAAAAAGGCCGAGCTTCAGCAGACTGAATATTGGATTGCGATCAGCCAGGATGCCAAGCGCAATGGCGTCCGGCGCTACGAAGGCCCGGTCACGGAACCAGGCCATGAGAAGGAACCGTTGCATTGCGTGGCGACCTATCAGCCCACGAACGACAAAACAATTCAACCGCCGGCCAGCGCGGCCGCTTTGCCAGAAGAACACAGCGCACCATCGGCTTCGCCGGATGCGAAATTCGCTGCCGATAATTTGAAATATAGCCGCGACTTTTATTCGAAGGTTCATCTCGTCGCGATAGCGAACTTGTCTTTGGGCTCGGCAGGAACGGTGGAATTCAAGTACGACCGTTACCCGAATGGCGGACCGGAACGAATCCAGTGCGGCGACGGTGAGTTCGCGCGGAAGAATGGAAAGACCTGGCTGAAATCAAACGATTGGGGCGAGACCGGCAAGCCCGTCGATGCGCAAACATCCAAGCGACTGAATAACTGGGTCGGTTTGATCCAAGCGCGATTGAATGAGGCGCCGGCTTCTAACGATCCGAGCGAAGGGGCGACGGTGATGAAATTCATCGGGAAGGAAGATCAAGGAGAGCGGGAAGAATTCGTCTTCGAAGAGTCCAAAGAAAAACGGAAATCAAAGTCCTATCCGCACGTCAGCTTCGGTAGATACAAGAGCGACAAGGAAGGACCAGTGTTGCTCTCGGAATTTTCCGGTCCGATGCGTCTCGGCGGACACGAAGCCCAGGTAAAGATCAGTTTCAGCCATCTGGTGGCGGTTAACATTCAGGATGTAACTGAGAAATCGCCACCTCCACCATCGCCAGCGGCCGGTTCAAGTCCCGAGACGTCGGGACAGTCCGCCACCGCTGCAGCGAAGCCATCATCGGCTGCTTCAGCGGCTGAAGAATCTGATGAAGACCTCGTTAACCGCGGGATCGAAAAAGGGAAAAACGGTGACTTGGACGGTGCGATCGCCGATTTCGATCGCGCCATCAAACTCAATCCAAAAGATGATGCGCCGTACTATAACCGGGCTCAAGCCAGACGGCTGAAGAAGGACACACCCGGCGCCATTGCCGACTACACGCGAGCCATTGAACTCGGCTCCACAAATCCCGCTGCTTACAACAACCGCGGCAACGCCAGAGCGGAGAAGAACGATCGGGATGGCGCAATTGCCGATTACACACGTGCGATCGAACTCAAACCCGGCTATGCACGCGCCTACTACAATCGCGCTGTCACTAAGGAGGCCAAAGGCGACAAGACCGGTGCTGAAGCTGACTTCAAGACGGCCGAGAAACTCGATCCCGAATTGGCCAGCGAAGAGTCCGCGGCGGATTCAAAAGACAATCATCCTTCGGGAGCGACAACAGTCAGTCTCCTGGATGGCAAGCTCAAGCTGGACATTCCCTCTAATTTCTCCCGCGACTCTGCCGATCCCAAAAATCCGAAGAGCTTAGCCAAGTTCTCGGGTCCGGATGGGGCGTGGGGAGAAGTGTTGCGCGGCACTCACGGACTCATGCCAGACAAACTTGAGGGTTATCTCAAGATGCGTGTGGCCGAATATAGCAAAGGCTTTAAGTGGCTACCGAAGGATTCACACCTGCAATGGCTCAAGAAGGAGATCGTGACGATCGACGGACACAAATGGGCTGACTGGAGCTTCGTGCCAATGTCGAAGGGCAAGAAGGATTATTCGCATAACCCGGTCTACACGCGAAACCTAACGACTTCTTACAAAGGCCAACTTTTAGAGATCACCTTCACCTCAAACCTGAACACTAGCCCCGAGTTGAAGAAAGAGATCGACCGCATCATGGAGTCAGTGCACCTGGAAGAATGAACAATGAGAAGAAAAATGAATAAACTATTTGTCGCCCTGACAGTGGCCGCTCTGACAACAATATTGGTTTCCATCAACACTCACGCCAGGCACCAGGCCTTTGACGGCAAAGGTAATCTGTTCGTAGCAGACTACAGCGGCACGATCTCCAAATACACGCCCGATGGAACGAAGAGCACGTTCACATATGGGCTTATGCCTGAAGGCGTATATGACGTAGTCTTTGATCGAGCGGGCAATCTTTTTGTGTCGGACGGCCGCAGCAAATCGATCCTCAAGTTCACGCCCGATGGAAAGAAGAGCACGTTCGCCTCGGGAGTCACGCCTGACGAGCTGATTTTCGATCATTCAGGCAATCTCTTTGGGCTGGATCGTGGCGACGGCGCAATCTTCAAATTCACACCCGACGGAAAGAAGAGTACCTTCGCTAGCCAGCTCGTCCCTCATGCCGTGGCCCTTGACTCAGCGGGCAATCTTTTTGTGTCGGACGGCCGCAGCAAATCGATGCTCAAGTTCACGCCCGATGGAACGAAGAGCACGTTTGCCCCGGGAGTCACGCCTATTGAGCTGGTCTTCGATCATTCGGGCAATCTCTTTGTGGCAGACGATGCTAACCGCTCGATTTTAAAATTCACGCCCGATGGAAACAAGAGCACCTTCGCCTCGCATCTTGGTGCCAGTGACCGCGGGTACGACCTCGTCTTCGACACAGCCAACAATCTCTTTGTTGTGGATAGTGGCAGCAAATCGATCTTCAAATTCGCGTCCGATGGAACGAAGAGCACGTTCGCTACCGGCGACTTCATAAGGCCTATCTTTGATAAAGCGGGCAACCTTTATGTTTTGGAAAGCGGCTCGATCTTGAAATTCACTCCTGATGGAGCCCGCAGCACCTTCGCCGTCGTCTCAGAGCACACCTCTCCAGACAAGAAATGGGAATACGTCGGCGGGGATGAGCAAAAACTTGTTAAGAGTGGGACAAACGAAATGGCCCTGGATTTGTCGGATCACGTTCTTGGAGGAGTGATTTGGGCGCCGGATTCTAAGCGGTTCGCTCTTAATTGGGGACGGGGACGCTCGCATAACACTGAGCTGTACCAACTGCGTGGCAACAAATGGAAAACGCTGAAGTCACCGGATGACGACGTGCATGAGATTTTAAACAAGGCCATAGCCGCGCAAGTAAAGAAAAGTGGATTGCCGAAGAAAACAGACCTGCGGTTCATTGGGGAGAGGTTCGAAGTGACTCATTGGGTGGATTCTAACACGGCTATTCTCTATGCCTGGTTAGAAGAGATGGTTCGCGAAACTCTGGATCCAGATTTCACCGTCAATTTTCTTTTTACTCTGAAGTTCGACGACGCTGGCAAGTGGAAGATCGTCAAAACGCAACGGGTGTCAGATGAGGAAGAGATAGGCGAGGAAGACGCTCGGAAGGATATTTCCGGCCCGACACAAACAACTGAACAGGAGGAGCTCCGCGCGGATGCGAGTTTTCGCGACGCGGATCGTCGCCTTAATGAAGTTTATAACTCGCTGCGCGCCCGCCTGTCCCCATCAGAGCGCGATCGGTTAAAGAAAGAACAGCTCGCCTGGATTGATCGGCGGAACGCCGCGGCGCAAGCCGCCAAGGCAAATGCCCAGGAGATCCCAACCGAAGTCGCCGATCGCGAAGTGACAGAAATGACTCTGGCTCGGGCGGCCGAGTTAGAAAAACGTCTGAAGAAAGTGAAGTAGATGTTCGTTAGATCGCTTCGCTATGGCTGCAAAGACGCTTTGAAAGTTACAATCATCAAACCAGTTCAGAGTCTCATCATGTGGCAGACAATCAGTCGCCTCTTCTTACTCGTGCTTCGCTTACGCGCTCGCTGGCCGTTACCCGTCGCGGCTTTCCCTTTTATGTCACTGATCCCCTCAGTTACATTCACTCGACTTCGCGCAGGTTACGGCGCGGCGGTATTTTTGCTTTTCGCCACATCCGCCTTCGCACAGGAGCAGGAAACACCGCCAGCGAGATCTGTTTCGCCGGATGGCAAGTGGGAATTTCGCGCTGGCGCGGCCGGTGAACAGGGCGATTTTGTTATCGCAAAAGCCGGCAGCGTCGAGACTTCCCTCGTGCTCTCTGAAGAAGAGTACGCGGATGGACTTGCAGAAGCGCTGGGTCGAGCGCCCGGTTACGCAAACATCGTTTGGGCGCCGGACTCAAAACGCTTTGCATTTAATCTTCAGCCGGGCAAGGCCTATCAAACGGTGCAATTTTATCAACTCGACGGAGACACGTGGCGCAAGCTCGATTCGCTAGAATCCAACGACGCCACGTTTGCGCCGCTTGATCGTTCGATGGCAAGACAGAAGAAAACCCTGAAGAAAAAGCTGAAACCGCCGCCGGAGGACCAAGGCTGGCCAATCATGACAAGCTGGCAGGTTTTCAAATGGATCGACCCAAGCACCGCGCTGTTATATGCGCACGCGCAAAAAAACTTCGAAATCAAAAACCAAACGGAAAGCGTACGCGCATCTTTTTTCTTCACGCTCAAATTCGATGCTGCGGGTAAGTGGGAAATTGTCAGGACTCGTGAAGTGCCGCCAAAAGGAGTCGACGGATTGAACGCGGAGGAGCGCAAAGAAATTAACAGGATCGAGAATGAGGACCGGGAATTGAGAAGCAAATGAAAAGACTATTTATCTGCCTAACAACTATTGGTCCGGCAACATTCTTGATGGTGTGCGCAGTTGGGGCCCTCGCGAATGCCGCCGATCCGGAGGATCAAATTTATGAAAAATCGCCGGACGAACGCTTCGGGTTTCGAGACTCCTTTGCGGGCGCTGCAAAAACGGAACAATCGGAGATGTCCGACCCCATGGCGATTGAAGTCGTCGAAATCTCCTCTAAGCGAGTGGTCCTGCCGTCACCGAAAGAAGCGCTGACGCCTATTCACCTGCGGCGGGAGCCCTATTGGTCAAATGACTCGAAGCATATTGCCCTGAGTTTTCAAACAGGGCCGCGGACGTGGACAGCGATGCTCTACGAATGGGATGGAAAGGAGTTTGCCGAGGTCTCATGGCCGCGGGATGCCATTCGCAAACGGATCGAGGAGGAGCAGGCGGCGCAATTGAAAGCGCTCGGTTTGCCGGAGAGCACTCCTCGGAAGCTTGTCTATGAGGGTTTCACGGCTCTGGAATGGGTGGATGCGACTGCGGTTAAGATGATCGCAGAACGTATAGACTCGGTTGTAGTCTCGAAAGACCTGCCCCCGGCCGAACTCGATGCGCGGTTTAGTTTTGTCGTCAAAATTCGTAATCGTCAGAATGCGGAGATAGCCGACGCCACGAAGATTCTCGGCACTCACGGCTATCACGCTGAAGGAGATTGGGCCGAGGCGCGGCTCGTGGACGAGCAGCCTGAGTCGTCCTATCTGGTCAAAGATGTCGAGGAAGGCCGACAACCATTCCGCTTGTATGCCTTGGAACGGTTCAGGGTCGTTGGCGAGAAAGGAAATGACTACCTGGTGGAAGATGGCTGTAATAACAAAGGCAGAATTCCCCGGCGACTCGTTCACAAATTTCCATCGGCCTTTTCAGGTGATGAGATAGAGATAGAATGCAGCGCCGAGTACCCCGGCGTTTATTACTGGGTGCTAGTGAAGGACGCAGAGTCAGGCTACCTTCCCGCGTTGCGGGCGGTGTTCGGATTTCATGGGTTTGACGGCATGGCGGGCGAAGCTCAAGCATTCTCTATTATTGACATCAAAAAACACGTGAGCGCTCGGCAGATTTCCGAAGCACTGAATGGCACTGTAAAACATTCGAAATCATCCGCTATTCGGAGAGGCAAGCGGATCGATTTCAGTCAGGTCCTGGCAAAAGCTAATGCCTGCGGGCGCCTGGTAGATGAAAATTCCGACGGATTCGCCGGCATGCGCGTCGCGCGCATTCCCACGGGTAAGAAACCGTTTCAACTCTACGGAGGAGAATATTTTGCGATCATCGGCGAGAAGGATGGCGACTATCTCATCCAAGATGCCGCGGGCAATCAGGGCTATGTGGCAAAGGACTTCGTGGAGACAGTGCCAAAGCCGATCACGGAGTCCGCGATGCTGTTGCCATTGATGGGGCTACACTACATGCGAGTGGTGAAAGGGACGCAGAGCGAACGCGGTTATTCCCCCACGCAGCGTTTGATGTTGTCGCTGGATCTCACTGGGCAATCCGGCGCGGAGCACGCCAGAAACTTGGAGAAAATGCTTGCTCGCCAGGACGCTCTTTCGCTCCTGCTAAAAGAGTTTTCACCCGCTCGCGTGAAAGCCATCCGCGCCATGCTGCTGCAAGGCAGGGCCGAAAATGACAAGGCCGAACTGATAAGGAAATACCCGCTGATCTTTCACAGCGATGCACCAGCCAAGAGTGTTGCGAAAAAGAAATCATAACTTGCCTATCGGACCGAGAAGCTCGCCATGGAATCCGCTGCGTTAGGCATTTACGGAAGAAAACCAAGTGAACGCAAGAACTAGCCTGCTTCTCCTTGCGCTGTTTAGCTGTTTGTCGGCGCCCATGACTCTGTTAGCTGCTTCCCCGGAGGAAAAGTATTTTGAAACTCGTGACAATTTCATCCGCGAGTTTGAAAAAGCAGCATCGACCCCGATTGATAGCCTCGCTGAACAAGATCAGCACGCCCTCGATGAACAAGATAAG
>QHPD01000042.1 GCA_003218975.1 Verrucomicrobiota bacterium | reverse complement strand
AGACCTATTCGCGGCGCACCGGATTACAGCTCGGCGGCGGCGTAACGGAAGCGAACATCGGCGACTTCTTCGTTCGGCTAAAGCCATTTCCGCGCCGTGGGATTGAAGAAGTCATGAATGATGTTCGAGATGAGATCGAAAAACGTATTCCCGGTCTTCAGGTCGAGCTATTGCAGTTGATGGAAGATTTGATCGGCGATCTCACTGCCGTGCCGCAGCCCATCGAGATCAAACTTTATTCCGATGATGAACAACTCCTGCGCATGCTCCCGGCGCGAGTGGCTGACACGATTTCAAAAGTCCGCGGCGTAATAGAAGTGAAAACCGGTATCGTGCCGGCCGGCGACGCACTCAACATTCAGGTGGACCGCGTCAAGGTCGCGCTGGAAGGCATGGATCCCGAGGCGGTCACGAAAGCGCTCAATAATTTTTTGGCCGGCGACATAACCACGCATATTCAACAGGGTCCGAAACTAATCGGGGTGCGCGTTTGGATCCCGCGAGACGCCCGCGAAACCATGCGCAATATCGACAATCTTCTCCTGCGCTCACCCGACGGCCATTTGTTCCCGTTGAAACGCGTGGCCACGTTGCTACCCTTGAGTGGTCAAGCCGAAATCACGCGCGACGATCTCAAACGCATGATCGCGGTGACCGCGCGCATCAGCGGTCGCGACCTCGGTTCGACGGTGAGCGATGTGAAACGCGCTCTTGCCAGATCTGGCGTTATTCCAAATAACGTGCTCTACACTTTCGGCGGACTTTACGAACAACAGCAGATCGCCTTCCGCGGTCTCACCATTATTTTGATCGCGGCAATCGTTTTGGTTTTTCTTCTGCTTCTTTTTCTTTACGAAGGTTTCCGCGTCGCCTTTGCGATGTTGCTCGTGCCAATATTCGCTGTCGCGGGAGTCTTTATCGGTCTGTGGATCACCGGCACTGAATTCAATATCACCTCGCGCATGGGCATGATCATGATTGTCGGCATCGTCACCGAGATCGCGATTTTTTATTACTCGGAATTTCACTCGCTGCCCGCGAGCAACGACCGTTTGATTACTGCCGGCGTCAATCGGATGCGTGCGATTTCGATGACCACCTTCGCGGCTATCCTGGCGCTACTGCCGCTGGCGCTGGGAATCGGTCGCGGCGCCGCCATGCAGCAACCCTTGGCAATCGCCATCATCTCGGGGCTAATCTTCTCGCTGCCGCTCGTGCTAGTCGTGCTGCCTGCGCTTCTTGCGATCTTGGAACCAAAAGTAACGGCGCAATCACGCGTCTGACACAGCTCGTCGCGTCATTTGGTTGTCAGCTTCAGGATGCGTCCTTCGGCTGGATCAATCAAATATGCCGTTTGACCTTTGGCAGCGACAACGCCCCGCGCGCCCTTGACCGTTGGGACTGTCGCTTTCAAATGAAATTTTCCATGATCGTCCACGTCAGCAATCGTGAGGCTTGCAGCCTGAGAAGCTGCAGCGTACAGAAGTTTTGCGTCCGCTGAGTAATCAATGTTGTCGAGACCGGAGCCCGTCGTGATGGAGTCGAGCACTTTCCCGCCATGACCGGCATCGATGCTCACACCGTGATCCCCGCACGCGACGAAGAGAAAATTATGCGTATTGTCCAGCGCCAACCCTTGCAGCTCGCGGGTGCCAGGATCCCATTGGGCGACCACTTTGTGTGATCGCACATCGATCGCTACCGTCTTTCCCGCCTCTTCAATGTTTGTATAAAACAGTCCGCGCTGATTATCGACCGCGTAGCCTTCAGCGGATCCGTTTAACGCAATTTTTATTTTTCGCTTTAGGTGACGCGGGTCAGAAGCGTCGAAGACTTGAAGGGATTTGTCTGCCGACTCAATACCGAGCGGTGGGGCGCCCGTCGTGATCCAGAGCTCACGCGTCGCCGCTACATAGACGACGGCATCGGGTGCCGCTTCGCGGCCGGCGGATGGCGGCGCAACCTGTAAACACTCGCCGCGTTCGAGGGTTTTTGCATCGATAACGCAAAGCGTCGAATCGCCGCGATCGCCGATGTAAACGACGCCATCACCGATGCTGACCGCGGTTGGTCCCAACGTAACTTTCCGTCCGCGCAGTTCCACCTCGCCGGTCTTAAATCCGGTCACCTGTGAGACAGCGTCGGAATTCTCATCGATTACATCTACGCTCGCAGTGTTGCTCGCCGGCACCCATAATTTTCCGGTCATGCGATCATATGCGAAGTAGTCCAACGCTACGCGCCCAGTCGCGCCCGGTAGATTAATTGATTTGAGTCCGTAATTCGTGTCGGCCGCGTTGACACCTGAAGTCCAAACGATTTGAATCAAGGCAATTACACCTACTTTTACGAATTCCATGTGAAAATATTAGCGCCTCTTAAAGGCGGCGACTTGCGGAACAATCAACCTTCGAATCATTGCGCACTAGGCGCAACATCGGACATCTTACTATTTCCAGCGAGTTCGACCCATCGCCAACTGCCTTTTTAGATCAGTCAAGGCTAATTGTCGGCTCTGGCGAATTGTTTTCACATAGAAAATCGTTCCAGCCACTCCGAGGGCCGCCGCTCCGAGAAAATTCAGCGCCGGCCCGAGTTCCCATAGATAAGCGCCAAAGATTGCACCCGTGCTGACGATCAAATCGCGGACAAGATAGTACGCGCCGATGATTTGCCCGCGTCTTTCCGACTCAGAATAGCCGATGATCAGCGCCTTGCGCGATGTATCTCCGAATTCTTTGAAGCCGCGAATCATAAATGCGATTACCAGTGCCGAAAAACTTCGTGACATCAGCAAACTGATTGGGAAAAGCGTGAACATGATGAAGGTCACGATGACGAACGGCTCTCGGCCACGCCGATCCGCGTAATGTGAGGCGGGAATAATGCACAAGATAGCGGCGAGCATCTCTATGGTAGTGAGGATGCCCACCTGTCGAGCGCTAACACCGATGTAATCCATCGCGAAGATCACGACCCAGGCGTAGGGAACGCGTTCGCAAAAGCGGATCAAGATGTCACTGAAGAGCAGACGCCTCATCGGCGAATTGAATCCGCGCAAGCTTTGCCAGAAGTTCCAGCGATCGTTTTTCTCAAATCTTTGTTTTGGCTCTTCACGTAATTGGAGTTGTACAAGAATTGTGACGGCAGAGAATAGCACCGACACAATCAGTGCGAGACGCACGCCGTTGATGATTCCGAACCGATCGATTAACATTCCACCGAAAAATGGAGCAATCATGATCGGTAGCCGTTTAATCACGGATTGAACGCCTACTCCCATGGAATGGCGATTCGCTTCAAGCGCGGCCCCGACTAAGGAGAAGGTCGCCGGCAGGGAAAAACCCGTCCATGAAAGGAAGAGAAACATTCCAGCGATTACTGCGGCCCAATGTGGAACAAGCAGCACTAGCGCGTAGCCGAAGATTGAGACCAGATTGAAAATCAGAAAAGCGCGGCGATGTCCCCAAATATCCACAAGTACTCCGCCGGGATAGGCGTAGATCGCGCCGAGCAAAGTGCGCAGCGCATCGTAAAGACCGATAACAAAGACCGTCGCGCCGACCGCTTGCAGGTACTTCGGCACAAAACGCATCCATAATTCTTCGCCAGCGCCAATGACAAAAATGGCGATGAGCAGAATGACGAGGTTGCGCTTGAGTCCGAAAAAATCAGCGAGCCGACGACCAGGACTTACGCTTTGTTCACCTGGCGTTTGCATTCCGCGTAAAGCGCGTCGTAAACGACAAATTCGCGTTCGAGAATTTCGTGATCGCTCAGCCCAAGCGCTCCGAAGCCGCTGGCAATCCAGCGCAATCCTTCACCGGCTGGATGCGGATTAGTCGGGTGCGAATCGGCTGCGCGCACAATTTCGCCGACTAAAGCCAGTGCCGGATCACTGAGCTTGTATTTTTTTAAGATCGAATTGAACGAAACATCTTCGCCGTGGTGTCCGAGCTCGCAGCTCGGAACATCGAACACGATTCCATCCTCGATTTTTTTCCATTCAGCGTCGTGCGGCAGAAAGACAAAGTCCGCGTGCCGGTCAATGAATTTTTTGATCAGCCA
>QHPD01000037.1 GCA_003218975.1 Verrucomicrobiota bacterium | reverse complement strand
TGCCCAGCGTCATCTTTGAGGAACTCGGATTGCGTTACTACGGGCCGATCGATGGACACGATATCCCGCTCCTCATCCGGACATTCGAGTTTTTGAAAACGCAGGAAGAACCGGTTCTCTTGCACATCCTCACTCAAAAAGGAAAGGGATACGCGCCGGCGCTCAAGCAACCCGATAAATTTCATGGCCTCGGCAAATATAAACTGGAGACCGGCGAGACCGCACCAACGCCAACGCCGACGTATTCGGAAATCATCGGCAAAACGCTGGCGAAATTTGCAGAGACAAATCAAAAGATTGTTGCGATCACCGCGGCGATGCCGAGCGGGACCGGCCTTTCGCATTTTGCCAAGGCGCACCCGAGCCGCTACTTCGATGTCGGCATCGCGGAAGAGCACGCCACGCTTTTCGCCTGCGGGTTGGCTACACAGGGGTTGCAACCGTTTCTTGCCATTTACTCCACGTTCTTCCAGCGCGCCTACGATATGGCGATCCACGATATCGCCATTCAAAACCTGAATGTGAAGCTGTGCATGGACCGCGCTGGCTTAAGCGGAGACGACGGCCCGACTCATCACGGCTTGTTCGATATCGGTTACCTGCGACACATCCCGAACTGGGTGCACATGCAGCCGAAGGACGAGGACGAATTTGTTGATATGCTTTGGACGATGTTGCACTACAACTCTGGTCCAATCGCCATCCGTTATCCGCGAGGCTCAGGCCCGGGTGCAAAGATCAAATCGGAACCGAAGCTTCTCGAAATCGGGAAAGCGGAGGTGGTGCAACATGGGCGCGACGTAGCGATCTTCGGGTTGGGTAACATGTTTGAAGTGGCCGAGGAAGCCGCGCGCAAGCTGGAAGAGAAAGGAATTTCTATTGCGCTCATCAATCCGCGGTGGATCAAGCCGATGGACACTGGCACGCTGGAATTCTTCGCGCGCAGCGTCGAAGTCGTCTGCACGATTGAAGACCATGTGCTCTACAACGGCTTTGGCTGCGCGGTGATGGAACATCTTCACTCGCAGATGATCAACACGCCGGTCGTGAGGATTGGTTGGCCAGATCATTTTATTGAGCACGGCGCAGTTCCGATCCTGCGCAGCAAACACGGCATTACAGCCGACTTACTCGTGGAAAAAGTTTTGCCGCTCCTGCACAAACAATCTAAGCTCAGGCCATCTGTGGCCTAACAAAAGAAGCTAACAGCGCCGTCGTTTACCAAAGTGCGACGGCTTCTACTGAGTGGTCCTACCGCTCGGGTCTTTCGCACGTTCTCCATCTGACACATTTTGCACCTTCAGCACGCCGCTGCGGATGTGAAGGTCGCGCTGCGGATTTGGAAGTTCGATTTCAGCGGCGTCCAGATGTTTGCAAATCAAATAATTCAGATCGCTTTTGAACCGGCTGGGCCGGCGGCTCATCTCCTCGCTCCAAACGATGAGCTGGAAGTCGATCGAGCTCTCCCCAAATTTCTCAAGGAAGGCATCCGGCCCCGGCTCACTCAGCGTGGCTGGATGCTCGCGTGCTGCCGCGATGAGCGCCTCGCGAACTTGCTTAACGTCGCTGCCGTAAGCTACCCCCACCGGCAGGCGAAAGCGCACCCGCCGGTCGCTATAAGTCCAGTTCGTCACCGGCGAATCGATGAATTTCGTGTTTGGCACAATCATCATGATGTTGTCGTTCGTGCGAATCACCGTGCTGCGTGCGCGAATTCGTTCCACTTGACCGGCGATTCCCGCCACCTCGACACGATCTCCGATCGTGATCGGTCGCTCGGCCAGAATGACCAGACCGCTGATGAAATTGCTGGCGATGTTTTGCAGACCGAAACCGACGCCCACGCCCACGGCACCGGCGAACACCGTCAGCGCCCCGAGATGGATGCCGGCATTGTCCAAAACGATCACGATCCCGATGACCAAGACCGCGTAACCGACGACTTGTGCAATCGCGTGTTGCAGGGCACGATCGAGCCCGCTTCTGACCAGGAATCGATCGCGGAGGAAACGTTTTGTCCGCGACGAGAGCCAGAAAACCGCAATGAGCAGCCCGATGAGGAGAAAAATTTGTAAAAGGCTCAGCCTCACTCCTGGCAGAGGCGCGTTCCAGTAAAGCGGTACCCCGGCCGCATTGATCGCGCTGACGGTGAAGAACACGAGTGCCGATAGACTCAGGATCGTCGTAACGATCGCGATAAAATTATTGTCGATCTTGAGGCGGCTGAAAAGCCGGCGCACGAAATCGCTCTGGAGGATTCGCGCGATAATGACGCCTGCGGCGAAAAGCGCAGCGAACGCGATCAGTCCCAGAAACGTGACGTAGTGGCCTCCGACGTAAAACAGTGGTCGCTCCAGAAGCTTCAGGTCCACGCTTTCTAGTGTGGTCGGGTTACGAACTTTCGCAACCGCGAGGGGCAATCGCCGACTGGGAATGCTTGTGCCATGGCAGCGGTCGCGCTAACACTTCTACATGTCTGAACAAACCGTCTGGCGCGGCACATCGTCGCAATTGAAAAATTTCGGCCGATATTTGTTGAGCGCCGTTTTAGGCATCGTCGTTATCGTGGTTTTTGCGACGCTTCGGAACAGCGACTCGCCGCAACTGAGCAACGTCAGCCTGTACGTTTTGCTGCTCCTCGTGGTGCCGATCTTGATGGCGTTGGGGCGCTATCTCGAAACAAAAAGCAAAGTCTACGAACTGACCACGGAACGACTCAAAACAACCGAAGGCGTTTTCGGCAAGGTAACTGACACGCTCGAACTATATCGAGTGAAAGACCTGGAGACGCGCCAGCCGTTCTTGTATCGGCTCGTCAGAATTGAAAACGTGCAGATAAATACCTCCGACGTTACGTCGCCGTTCGTGCTAGTGGAGGCGATTCCATGCGCTGTGGCGCTGGGCGACAAAATCCGCAACCAAGTCGAACTGATCCGCGCGCAGAAACGCGTGCGCGAAATCGACGTCGAGTAATCAAAGGTCCAGTCTGCGATGAAGAACAAGTTTGGAGCAAAGTCGCGGCACGCGTAATAAAGTTTCGGATTCGCGCTTCAGATAATCGCGGTGCAAGCTGAGCATAATGCAAATGTTTCTCCGCAAACTTGCGTTCGTAAGTCTCGCGATTTTCGCAGCTCTCTTCTGTGACGTCGTACGCGCCGACGAGACGCCGATGATGAAGGCGGTCGTCGCCCACCAATACGGCGCACCTGAAGTGCTGAAATTTGAAGAAATACCGCGGCCCGAGCCGAAAGAAAATGAAGCGCTCGTGCGGGTGATCGCGAGCGGCGTTAATCCCGCCGACCCGCTCACCCTCAGCGGCAAATATGCGCGCGAATTCGGCACGCATCTGCCACTGATCCCGGGCTACGACATCGCTGGCATAGTGGAGAAGACAGGCGCAAACATCACGAAACTGAAAATTGGCGAAGCGGTTTACGGTTATCCCACTTTCGGCGGCGGCTGGGCCGATTACGTCACCGTTAAGGAATACGAAGTGGCTGCGAAACCAAAGTCTCTCAACTTTGTGGAGGCTGCAGCCGTGCCGATGGGCGCCTTGACCGCTTGGCAGGCGTTGGTGGACACAGCGCATCTACATCCGGGCCAAACCATTCTCATCCACGGTGGCTCAGGTGGGGTCGGTAGCTTCGCCGTGCAGATCGCAAAAGCGCGTGGGGCCCGCGTCATCGCCACCGCATCGACGGCAAACCAAGATCTTCTCAAACAGCTCGGGGCAGACGCAGCGATCGATTATACAAAGACCAGGTTTGAAGACGTTGTTAAGGATGTGGACGCCGTTCTCGATCCGGTGGGTAAAGAAACGCTCGCGCGTTCTTACGGTGTCGTTAAGAAAGGCGGCATCGTGATGTCGCTGGTCGCGCGCCCCGATCCAGCCGAGTTTCAGAAACGCGGAATTCGCGGTGCCGGCATCTCCGTTCACCCGGATGCCGCAGACCTCGCAGAGATCGCGCGCCTGATCGACGCGGGGAACATCAAACCAATCGTGACGCAAGTTCTGCCGTTGAGTAACGCGATTGCGGCGCAAGAGCAGGCCGCGACGCATCACACACGCGGAAAGGTTGTGCTTCGGGTCGCAGACGACCCGAAAAGTTGACGCAACATGTGGACGTTCGAGGTTTCGACTGTAATGAAAAATAGATTTCTGGCAATTTCTTCGGCCGGTCCGAATCGTGATTCGTCGAAGGGCACGCGGGAGCAGCCCTTTTGGGACGAACACGCTGCCTTCATAGATCAGCTCGTCGAGGAAGGCTACATTTTGATGGGCGGTCCTTTGGTCGATGAAAGGGGAATGCCGCATGGCGCCCTTTTAATCGTCAACGCCGAAGATGAAAAAGAAGTGAGAGACAAGCTGAAAAACGATCCCTGGTTTACGCACGGCATTCTAAAACTGAAGAGCATCGAGCGTTGGCAAATCTTTGTCGATGCGAGGAAGTAAAATCTCCCACAGAGGCTGAGAGGAATAGTCAGTATTCCCTGAATCGCCGTTTATGGCGTCGAACTCTTCGAAGGTGTCGTTAGGTCTTTCACGAATCTCTCGAGCAATTCGGCAAAGCGCTCCGGCTGATCGAGGAAGACGGCGTGCGCAGCGTCTTCGATCTTTTCAAAACGCGCGTGCGCAATCTGGCTCGCGCCCGCCTGCTGGCGAGCCAGCTCGTCCGATTTTGCAGATGCGATGATCAGAGTCGGACAATCAATCTTTTTCAGCGCGGCCATCCGGTTCACTCCGAAAAGATCCGCTACCAGCATGGCGACGCCCAGGCTGGGCGGCGTTTTCATGCCAGTGGCGACGAGCCCATCAATCGCCCCTTCAGGCTGCGGCTTGCTGATAATGGCGCTCATCATGCCGCGCAAATATTCTTCCTGATGCGCTTGATAGATTGCGAACATTTTGAACTGCGCCGCCACCTCTTCTGGGCGCGCTCTGATTCCACCCACGCCATCAGCGACTGCCGCGTCCACCAGCACAAGCCCGGCGAGATCATGCGTGCCGTAACGCTCGACGTAAGCGGCGAGATCCTGCACTCCTTGCGACCAACCGATCAACACCGGCCGCCGCGCGTCCAATCGTTCGAGCACATTGTGCAGATCCTGTGCGCGCATCTCCGGCGTGTTGCCGCTCGTTGTTATCGTCGATTGCCCCTGCGAGCGCGGATCGAAAGCGATCACGCGGTAAGTTTGAGCGAAGCGATCAATCTGTTGTCGCCAAATATCTCCGGCAGTACTCCAACCGGGAATAAAAACCAAAGTCGGCCTCGAGCCCGCCTGGCCCGCTTCGATTACGCGCAGCGACACGCCTCCGCCGACATCCACCTTTCGCTCGCGTAACTCGGAAGCCAAATCTGCTCGAACAACAGCGGCGCTTGCGATGATCCCAGCGATCAGAAGGAAAATTGATCGAGGAAACGACTTCACAGCCGAACGTATCTCGCCTGCAGGTCACGGGCAACGCGAACGCGGCCGCGCTGATCTCGGTTCGAAGAACTACGATGCCGTGCCCTGGCGAGCTTTTTCGTCGATCGCCAGGTAATCATCGCGCGGCGGACTGAAAGTATCGAGCACGCGTGTCGGTAATATCGTTTCCACACCATGCGGAATATTGCTGGCGAGATAGAACGAATCGCCGGTTGAAAGCTCGTGCGGCACGCCGTCAACGATGAGTCGCATCTGACCCTCGAGAATGTGAACGATCTGCTCCTGTGGGTGCGAGTGCGCAGGCATGCGACTCCCCGCCGCCAGCGTGGCAAGCATCTGATACATCGTCTTGCCGTTTGCGACCGTCCGACGTGTGATGCCGGGACAAATTTCAATTGTCGGATTTTCTCGTTTCATTTTGCGCGTTTGCTGGTTCTCCATTTCGTCCTTCCTAATTCATCCTGCATCGGTGACACGTCGCAGCGTTTCGGCCAATACTCGTTTCGATGCTGAAGCTGCGTTGCGAAGCGTCCTTCGCTCGCCATACTTGAAGGTACAGCAGATTCGTTGGCGCTACTCTATAAACTCCGCGATCGACCGATATTTCTGGCTGAGCTCTCGGATGCGGAGCTCGTAGTGGTGAATGCGGCGGATCGAACGGTAGATCAGCCAGGAGCCGAGCACGACCAGACCAAAGTTCAGGAGCAGCAGCGGCACCAACAGTGGCATCACGGTCCCAACATTGTAATAGCGTGAGGTCGCGATGAGCACGCTCAGGACAGACAGAGGCAAAGCGAAGACGGCGATACCGGTCCGCAGGGAAGCCAGCGCAGTTCGTTTCTCAGCGAGGAGCACTTGGATTTCGCCAAAGATGACATTGTCTAGCTTGGGTAGTCCGTTCGTTTCCATACTCATCGCTGATCTACACGCCAAATCTGTACTGATCTACGGCTAGGCAGAAGTCATAACGATCTTGCTACGCGTCGCAAATCGTCGAGCAGGATCTCCATGTCGCGCAAAGTGGTCCGATAGTTCAGCACGCAACCGCGCAGGGCGAAGCGACCGCCGAGTGCGGCATTGGAGAGATACGAACTGCCATCGCGTTGCAGAGCGATCAGCAGGCGTTCATTGAAGGCATCGATTGCTTCGGCCGATTCGTTCCTGAGCTGCACCGGCACATGACGAAAGCAGAAGATCGACAGGTCGACCGGCGCGACCATCTCGAAGTCGTCGCTGGCGCGGACCATCGACTCTAAGTAGCGCGCACAGGCAAGATTGCTTTCAATTGCCTCGCCCAAGGAATGGAGGCCGACTCCTTTTAACAACATCCATATTTTAAGAGCCCGGAAACGCCGCGACAGCTCCGGGCCGTAGTCCCAAAATGCGAAGGCCTCGTCCGCCTCCTCCCCAATAATGCGAGTGTATTCGGCCTCGTGCGCAAACGCGGCTCGCGCGATCTGTGGCGCGCGGTAAATCACGCAGCCAACGTCCACCGGGAGGTAAAGCCATTTGTGAGGATCGAGGGCGATCGAATCCGCCCGCTCAATTCCCGCGAACAATCCACGCGCGGATTTCGCGAGGACGGCGAAGGCGCCGTAACTGCCATCGACATGCATCCAAAGTTGGAAGCGGTCCGCAACGTCACGGATCTCCGCTAACGGGTCGACTGCGCCAGTGTTCACGGTTCCGGCATTCGCAACGACGCAGAATGGAACATAGCCCTCCTCCAAATCACCAGTGATTTTTGCAACTAGATCGTCCGCCCGCATTCTGAGGTGCTCGTCGACGGCGACGTGGCGCACATTCTCCCGCCCGATTCCCAAAAGCGCTGCTGCCTTGGCGACCGAAAAATGCGTCTCGCTCGACGCGTAGATGCGCAAGCGATCTGACGAATAATCTTTCGCCTGCCGCGCCGCGGCGATCGCGGCGAGATTGGCCATCGATCCACCGCTGACAAAGAGTCCGCCGGCTTCAGCATTGAATCCAAGAATTTGCCGGATCCAATCGATCGTTAAGCGCTCGAGTTCCACTGGCGCCGGCGCGGAACGCCAGACTGTGAGATTCGCGTTTAAGGTCGAAGCGAGTAAATCGGCGAACGCCGCGAGGGGAGTCCCAGGCGATTGCACGTAGCCAAACATGCGCGGGTGCGCGTTCTGCCGGCTAAAGGGGATAACGGTCTCGCGAAAAACCTTCAGCAGGCCGTTGAGATCGATTCCTTTGGTCGGAACCGTGGGGTCGAGTTGGTCGCGAATCTCGCGTGAAGACATGTGACGATACACTTTGCGATCGCGGAGATTGCCGAGATAATCGGCCATAAGTTGGATGACGGAATTGCCCCAATCGCGTATTTCGTCAGCAGAAGGATCAAGCATTTCCACGTACTATGCGTCGCGCTGATAGCGTTGTCAGCCTTTGCTAACTGGCTGAGCATCTCATCAATGGATAATCTTTCGGTGTTCTTTCTCGCTCAAGGCGAACAATCGGGCGATGAGGTCATGGCGCGGCTAACCACGTTTATACGTGCTGCCAGGCAAAGTCTGGATTTTGCCGTTTACGACATGCGGTTCAGTGATCCGCTTAAAGCTTCACTGAGTTCCGCTTTGCGCGAGCGCGCGGAAGCAGGCGTAAAAATCCGTTTTTGCTACGACGGCGACAAACCGCCTCCGCCGAATGCCGCCGCCGGTCAGGACCCGGCCCCATCGGGCACGGGCGCCTTTATCCAATCGTTAGGCTACCCGTGGCACCGCATTGCCGGAATGAAACTGATGCACAGCAAATTCATCCTGCGCGATGGGCAATCCGTTTGGACCGGCTCGACCAACCTGACGGACGATGGTTTTGTCTCCATGGAAAACAATGTTGTCGAGATGGATTCTTTGCCGTTAGCCAATTATTACGCCGAAGATTTCGAACAGCTTTGGGAAAAAGAAAACTTCGAGAACACGGGCGAGATCCACACACAGCCGGAGCCGGTGACCTTTGCTGGTCAATCCGCGCTGAGGTGCGCGTCATGTTTTCTCCGGGCTGCGGGCTGGAAATCGATTCCGAGGTCGCCAGGCGCGTGCGCTCGGCGCAGCGGCCATCGGCGAGCCCTACCGCGCCCAAATCAGAGCGACGATACAAGCAACGACCATCACGGCTGGCACGCTCATGGAGTTTTTACTGACGCCGCACCTCACGCAGAAAAAACTCGCTGAACGCGGCAGTCAGCGAGCGTCGCGTGCAGCCGTTGGTTAGGCCGACGTATAGATGACGGTTCAAAGCCCACCGTCGGTAGTAATTATTCCATCACGGGAGCAACGAAGTCCTTCTGTCTGAAGCTTGACGAATTTGATCTGCTTGTCGTCAATCTTCCATGCGATCACTGCTGGAAGAATTTCAACACCATCTTCATTCTTAAGCACACCAATCGCTGCGCCCGGGACATCGTGGCCATTTAATTGACACGAACCAATGAATTGGGGTGAGTCCTTTGAATGTTTCGGAAATTTCAGCACGTCTCGCACGACACCTTGGTCTTCGAGAAGGACGTACTCCTCTCCACAGATTCGCCAGGATATTAAGAATAAACGGTCTGAGATCTCTGTACCCCCTAGATCTTTAAGCCCTAGGTCCTTGTGCCTCTCTTCAATGGCAACCGCCTTCTCATTTGACATCTTGCGGCCGAGGAGAGCTTTTCCAACGTCAAATCCACAGCGAACCGAATCAAAACCGTCTGCACCGCAAATGCTGCTCCTGCAAAAGAGCGGAAGGACTAGCATGAAGATCGCAATAATTCGTTTGGTTTTCATTAAACACTCCATAGTCGGGCTAACTAGAAAGAGATAAGCCACGGGTGGGGTCGGTGGCAAGCTCACTGTAATTGCTTCGCCAAGGGTCCGGTGGCTTCATCGGTTGGTTACGTCCCTTATCGCAGCACAATGACATTTGCTGTGGGTTTAGGGTTTTTGAGCGTGACTTCGTGCTTGGCGCCTCGGGACACGGCCACGATCTCGTCGAGCTTAGTTGTGCTAGGCAATTCGAACGTGCCAGCGTGGCGATCATCTGATACATCGTTCTGCCGTTTGCGACTGTCCGGCGCGTGATGTCAGGACAAATTTCAATTGTCGGATTTTCTCGTTTCATCTTCAGAATCTTACTGTAGCGGCGGCTGCCTGCTCGCGAATGTTTTCGGAGTGCCAGCCCGGCAAGAAATAGAAGTGCTCTAGCTACGACTTGCCTTCAGTTTCCTCCGTGCCGACAATGGAGCTGTGAGCGCAACTGTAGAAAAAATTCTCAAGGAAGTTAAGAGCTTGTCCTCGCGAGAGCGCGAGGAGCTTTGGGATCGTGTCGCTGCTGAAGAAGCGAACAATCTAGATGAATGGGAAAAGCAGATCGAACGCGATTCGAACGCGGGGAAGCTCGATCACCTGCTCGCTGAATTGAAGGATGACATCAAGGCCGGTCGAGTGAAGCCGTTGGATGAAGTCATTAACGAACCCCAGAGTCTAACACATCTTACAGCGCCACTTTCCTGTTCGCGACAAAGCGCACTTTTGCTAAAATAACCATGTGAGCTTGGAACAATTGGAGTCGGCGATCCTTGAGCTGACTCCGGAACAACGACAACGTTTGGCCGTTTGGTTCGAAGAACATCGCCGAGAGTTGCTCGGTTATGACGGCGATGAATTGAGCGAGGCACATGAGGCGGAAATCTTGCGCCGCCGGGATCAGGCGATAGCTCATCCGGAATTGCTGGAGCCGTGGGATGGCACCATCGAACGCGTCCGCGCCCGGCTTCATGAGTTTCGTAGTCAAAAAACTCCGGCCCGCTGAAGAAGACGCGCTCGAAGCGGCGATCTGGTATGAAGGGCGGCAGGTCGGGTTGGGCGACGATTTTCTAAACGAGGTCGATCGTGCAGTACAAGCGCTTGCTGACGATGGCTTGCACCACAGAATTCGTTCCGCCGATGTTCGTCGAAAGCCGATCCATCGCTTCAAATTTTACGGGATATATTATGTAATCCGGGAAAACGAAATTTGGATTCTCGCGATTTTTCACGGAAGACGCCATCCCCGGGCGCTACAAGAACGCGTTAGACAAATCGGCTGACGTTTTAGGTCAATTCAAATAGGATCCGAGGCCGATGGAAGTCGACCACACTTTCGGCTATCACGACGTGGTAACGGCGGAGAACTGGGGAGCGGTCGCCGCGGCGACCTGGCTTCGGCGTCTCGCTGAAGCGAACTTGGGGTTCCCGATGCAATTTTGACGGTATCGTAAGTCCCTTACGATACATTAACGGCAACGGCGTCGATGTGGCGGTTCGTTATCGCACGACGTGAGGTGAACAATATGTTCCTGCCGTGTCGGTGCTCGCGCATCCGTCGCACATGCAATGGCGGTCTGGTTCGCCCTCGCCGAAAATCCTGAAATCTGACTTCCGACTTCTTAATTTTTCCTTCTTCCGTTAACTTTGCCCTCGGTCGCTATTTCCCGGATCCATGCGATACTCTTGGATGTCTAAACGATTTGTTATCTCTTTCACACGTCGCGCGCCCGACAACGTAACTGAGGAGTTGGTGGCCGTGCTTTCTTCCAGGGCCTCATTTGAATTCAAGCCTTTGTTCGACATGGTCCTGCTCAATCTTCGGGAACGAAACGCTGCCAGCGGCGGGGAAGAGATGCTGCGCTTGCGCGTTTATGAAAAGCTTCAGGGCCTGGTCGGTCAGGGCGCGGTCAATCGAACGATCACCGGGACCACGAAAAAATATAAAGGCGTCGCCCCCCGCATGCGCGGACTCAAAGCGGAGATGAAACTCTTGCGCGCTGGCTGGGCTAAAAAACTTCGGGCCAAAGCTGCGGCGCGGCGTTGACTTCCTTGGCTCGCCGTTTGCGACCGTCCGGCGCGTGATGCCTGGGCAAATTTCAATCGTCGGATTTCCTCGTTTCATCTTCAGAATCTTCCTGTACGCGCGGCGGAGCCTGCCTGAGCTTGTCGAATGGGTCAGCCGCAGATTTATGTGCCAACGCCTTCCAATTCAACCCGGCGCATGGTTTCTGTGCCGCCAAAGCGTTTTTGCGCGTCCAAAATTTCTAAACCGGCGAGTCGGCCTTCGCTGTCGTAATCAGCCGCGATGCCTTCGGCCAGATGTTTGGTCGTGACCGTGGTTTCGCGGAACGTGATGCTCAACGCGTCCACTTCCGGGTCGTAGCTGATTTTCATGGGCATTCAAAAATAATAGGTATAGACGGTTGCCACAACTATTTCTCCGGATTCCTCCACGAACACGGGCCGGACCTGTTTCGTCGCATAAATTCTGCCGTTCCATTCTTCCCCGTAAGCAAAATCTTTTCGGAACTCGAGTCGTCCAAGCTCAGCCGGTTGCCAAGATGCGGTGCGAATCGCTTCTTCAACCTCGCTAACAGTAAAACCGCGTCTGTCGACGTACCGCAAAGCGTGTTTCGACAATCGAATGCGTTTAACCGCTTGTTATCAAAGACGGCGCCCGGCTCAAATGGAATAAAGAACGCGCACCTATCCCGGAGCGACGATTCGGATTATTACTGTAAGGAAATCTACTCCAAACGAGATCGACACGTATGAAGAAATCGCAGGCTGAGCCGACGACGGCGAAGAATCTCGAAGACAAATTCGATGGGGGCGAAGAGGTGCTCGATTACTTTGAGGTGACGAAGGCGCGTGTGATCAATCCGCGATCGAAGGGATCAGTGATGAAAACAAAATTTGCGTATCCGGCGAAGCGGAATTCCAAACGCGCCGCTGTCGTTCGCGAAAAATCAGCGCGTTATCGCAAGAAGACTGGGTAGTACACGCGTCTCGCGTGTTGGTTTTCGTGTCCTCGCGAAAACGAACTTACCATTCTGGCTTCTGACTTCGGTACCTCTGATCTCTGATTTCTCTTCGACCCCGACAATCCCTTTTCGAAACCGGAAAGCAGATGTCGCTGGGCCACGACAGGAGCGGTCGCCGTGACGACTTTGTTTGGCGCCTTGCCAAAACGAACTTCGCTGAATGCTAACCTCACGTTGCCTCTTCTGCCCCATCATAAGCCGCTTATGATGGATGAGTGACGCGGCTCTTGGTGTCAGGGCTTGGAGGCGGCGAGAGCTGCGCGGTGCGTTCGGTGTCCCCCGAATCACCGATTGCCGATCTTACGCTGCCGGCTTCGACTTCGTCGCGGCTGTCTTTCGTTTGCGTGGCGGTTTCCGAGACTTTGGAGCAGCTCCATTACGACCAGCACGGAGTTTCTGTTCCTGTTCGGAAGCGGCCGCATCGCGCTGACGACGTTCCTTGCGTTCTTTACGCAGCTGCTTTTCGTGCAAATAGGTCTTGTACTTTTTATAGGCAAGACCACCACCTAAACCAGCGGCGGCAACGGCCAGTGCCGCTGCAATTTTTACTGGCCCGCGACCAGGTACCGTATGCCATGGGCATTTAGGCAGAGGATAGGTATCCGGAAGAGAAAACTCACAACCACGCGAAGTACACTTATGCGCCATACCTTCTCGTACCGCGGCCGGCTAAAATCGTCAAATGCGGAGGTCGCGTTCGTTAGGGCGAACTTTACGGCTGGACGGGGACACACCTGGGAGGGAGACCGGGCACCGAGATCGGGAATCGAGGCAAGCCGTGGCGGCCTCCAAGCAACCGCAAAAAGCTGAAGCTCTCCTGAAGAATCATTGCACCAATTATCCATCGTAGGCCGCTTACGATGGATGAAAGAAGGTAGGAGAATTCAAGTGCTCTAGCGGCTGCCGACGTTCGTAGCTTTTAGACACTGCCACTCCGTTGGGTAGATCGTCTAACTTGGAGCTCAGTTTAAGGCCGCAAAATAATCTTCCCGTCCGCATGTCCGGCCGCCGAGAGTTGGTGCGCCTTCTTCACTTCCGCAAGCGGCAATACTGTCGCCACGCGTACCTTTAGTTTCCCGCTCTCGACCAGCCGATTGATCTCCGCGAGTTGGTCAGGCTTTGGCATCATCTGCACCATCGCCACTGCCACGCCGAACTCCTTCGCCTTCTCCGCTGACGGCGGACTGACCGTGCTCACCAGGAACCCACCGCCCTTCAGTGTTTGAAATCCGCGCTCCTGCGTGTCGCCGCCCACAGTGTCGAACACCACATCCAGATCGCGCACCTTCTCATCGAATTTCGCTTTCTTGTAATCGATGAACTCATCCGCTCCGAGTTTTTTCACAAACTCCTCGTTCCGGCCCGAGCCGGTCCCGATCACGCGCGCTCCTTTGTTTTTCGCCAGTTGCACCGCCATTGATCCG
>QHPD01000098.1 GCA_003218975.1 Verrucomicrobiota bacterium | reverse complement strand
CTATCTCCCGCAATCAATTCCTCCGGCTTAATTCCGCTTTCTCTAAATAGCCGCTGCAATCCTTGATGAACAGTTGAGCGATCCGGTGCCGGATTATCGACCAAGTGGACGCGAGGAAAATCGCGCAGCAATTTCGCGGCACCACCGATATGGAGCGCGTCGCCGTGAGTGAGCAGCAAACCATCGAGTCGGTTTACTCCCGCCCAGTGTAAATACTCGCGAACCACGCGTTGATAACTGCGGTCGCTTCCGCAATCGAACAACCAGTTGGCGCTTGCCGTTCGCACATGAAGAGCCGCGCCTGCTCCCAGATCCAGTATTGTAATCTGCGCGGCAAGCTTTTCGGGCCAGTGCGGCTGCTGGACATAAAAGTGTCCGCCAGGTAATTGTGCAAACATTTGGACGATCCAGAGAACAAGCTTGGCTAGAAACCAGTTCGCGTTATTGAAAATGACAGCGAGCCACGGCAGCAGCGGTGTTGAAAGAAGCGAGAGCAGCGCAATCGCGAGAACGAAGAATGCGATCGGAACGACCAGCAGGTTTGCGAACAATGAAACCGGCGTAACAAGATGAAAATACCAGAGGATGAATGGCAGTGAGCCGATCCATGCTGCCAGCGATACGGATGCCCCGCGACAAAGCCATTCGAAACTAGAGTGCATCCAGCGACGCGGACCACGCAGCAAGGTTCGCGGCAAAAAAGGATCAGGTGCGGCCCAGCGTTGCAAAAGCCGGAAGAGCGGATCAGCAAACAAAACAATCGCGCCGACGACTGCGAACGAGAGCTGGAAACCTGTAGAAAACAGTTCGTTCGTATCCCAGCAAAGCAGAAAGAAGGCCGCTGCGGCGAGGCTGTTGGCGAGAAAGGCTTTTCGTTCGAAAAACAAGCCGCCGAGCAAAATCGAAGCCATTGCCGCTGCCCTTATGCTCGAAACGTGCAGGCCGGTTACGGCCGCGTAAAAAAAGACCAGAGGAATGACGATTGCAGTCGCCCATTTGCGCGGCAGACGCGCGACTGTCGTTGCGAGCATCCATAGAAGCGCGGCGACGATTCCCACATGCAGACCGGCGACAGCGAACAGGTGAAGCGTGCCGGTCTGCTGAAATGGTTCTTCGATGTCCTCAGGCGTTTGATGCCTGAGCCCGAGCACGATTCCGCTGAGAAAGCTTTGCACTTCGGGTGTGTTCTCCAATCCACGGCAAATCGCGTTTTGCATCCAGTTGCGCGACTTTTGCGCCAGCCACAAGATCGGATTCCCACCACCGTGTCGAATGAGCGTTCCATCCTCGGGATAACGAACAAGCAACAGCCGACGAATGTCGCGACGCGCCAGGTAAGAGCGCATGTCGAATTCGCCGGGATTTCGTGGAGGTGCGATCGGCTCGGCCGTTCCAGCAAGTTTCAGTTCATCGCCAAATTCCGACATACCGCGCCAACGGACTTGCCATACCGCACACGTCGGTTCTTTTCTGGCTTCGAGTTCGATTGACTCGAGCTTCAGCAAAAACGTCGCGAACCCGTTCGGTGCGATCTTCGGCTCGCTAATGACGTATCCGGTTGCCGTGAGCATGCGCGGCCTGTTGCCAAGCTGCGCGGCGATTCGTTGTCCTTCAGTATTGCTTGTCTGAAAATTGTGCAGCAGGAAAAAACCGGATCCGACGATTAGATAAGTCACGACGAGTCTCGGCCAAAAGAACAGAGCAACCGCACAGACCACGATGAAAATCGCCGATGCGGTCAAGGTGAAAACAGAGAGCGGAAAAAGTTCCGCCAGGATAATTCCTATTGCAGCCGCGCCCGCCAAACCCACGAATGGCTGACGCGGCGCACCCAGCAATCTCATGGATCGGATTTGCTTATTCTGCGGCTCCAGGTACTTCAGGCTTACGCTCGCGGAGCCGGGACAAGTAAGACGGGACGAGTGCTATGTTTGAGCACGCCCTTGGTGGCGCTTCCCACCAGCAGATTATACATCGCGTCGTGCCCATGGGTTCCCATGACAATCAAATCGGCATTAATCGCGTCCCCTTGGTTGAGGATTTCTTCGGCCACGGCTCCGGTCGGTTCATGCAGTGTGACTTTGATTCCGGCCTGCGCAATTTCTCTCTGCCATTGTGCGAGCTTAGACTTTTGCTCTTGATCCTCCGGCACTGGGTCAGCCATCGCATCGAACACAGGGACCGGCACGCCCGACACTGGCGCGAGCTCGGGCATTCCAGCCAAGCCATAGCCAAGGGTGCCCGGCGCCGCGACCACGCTGAGTTCTCTTACGTGCACAAGATGAATCTCGGCGTCGAGGCCTTTGGCGAGTTGGCGTGCCAGATCGATCACTAGCGGTGTTGCATCCGAGAAATCGATCGGAACGAGAATGCGTTTCATGTTCTGCGATAGTCTATCCGGCTGCCTCGGGGTACTGCCAGACTAATTCCTTCATACACAAACCGGAAAGGAGATGCAGAGAGCGCTAGCGCACCGTATTTTTGCGTCGTGCATGATCTTTTCGAGCAACAGGAAGATGCCGACCTTGAGAGCGCCGACAGCGCCGCCCCACTCGCCACACGCATGCGTCCGCGCTCGCTCGACGAATTTGTCGGCCAGGAACACATTCTTGCACCTGGCAAACTTCTGCGCCGCGCAATTGAAGCGGATCGCCTGCCTTCCGTGATTTTTTCAGGGCCGCCCGGCAGCGGCAAGACAACGCTCGCCCGCATCATTGCGGAGATGACACACGCGAAATTCATTCGAATCAGCGGCGTGGAAAGCAACGTGGCGGAAATGCGCCGCGTCATCGCTGCCGCGGCGAATCGCCTTCGCACTTCGGGCCAAAGGACAATCCTCTTCATCGATGAGATCCATCATTTCAACAAAGCGCAACAGGACATCCTTTTGCCCGACGTTGAGACCGGAAATCTCCGGCTTGTCGGCGCGACTACTTACAACCCGTTCTTTTATGTGAACAGTGCGCTGGTGTCGCGCTCGCAGGTCTTTCGACTTGAACCGCTCAGCGTCGAGCAACTCGAACAGCTAATCGATCGCGCATTGGCCGATAAAGAGCGCGGCCTCGGAAACTACAACGTTAAGATCGACAAGAATGCCCGCCGTCATCTCGCCAAGCTTAGCGACGGTGACGCGCGCAAATGCTTAAACGCGCTAGAGATTGGCGTGCTGACGACGCCACCTGTAGCCGGGGTCGGTGAGCCGGGCCCCGCGATCAACGATCGCGGCTACAACGTCATTCATTTCACGCTCGCAGTCGCCGAGGAAAGTATTCAGCAAAAAGCGGTCGTCTATGATCGCGCGGGCGACGCGCACTATGACACGATCAGCGCGTTTATCAAAAGCATGCGCGCTTCCGATGAGAAAGGCGCCATGTACTGGCTCGCGAAAATGTTGCACGCCGGCGAAGATTTCCGTTTCATCGCGCGACGCATTGTCATTTTCGCCAGCGAAGACATCGGTCTGGCCGATCCCGAAGCGTTGCCGCTCGCGATCGCGACCCAACACGCGGTGGAATTTGTTGGATTGCCCGAAGCGCGCATTCCCCTCGCACATGCCACCGCGTACATGTGCCGCTCTCCAAAAAGCCGCGAAGCCTACGACGCGCTGAACGCCGCGAGCGAGAAAATCGAGGCTGAACAAACCAAACGCGTCCCAGAACGTCTGAAGAACAAACATTTCCCGGTCAATCCGGAGCGGTAGGGCGGCTGGCGGGCCTATGAAGAGCACCAAGAATCCGTAATAGCGGGAAAATGAGCGACTGTGGGGGGCAGTATAACTAATACTTATGCTTGCCTAGGAGGAACGAGATAATCATAATGCCCGCATTGTGAACGCGGAAGTCGGCGGGGAGTGTGCACGCGAACCGCGTCAGTTCGCGACTACCCGCTGGAGCCTGATCCTTTCCGCCGCCAACTCGGAGAGCGGAGAGCAAGATGCGCGCACCGCGCTCGACGAACTTTGCCGAACTTATTGGCGGCCCGTTTTCTCGTTTGTCTGCCGACGCGGCTATTCAATGCAGGATGCGCAGGACCTTACGCAGGATTTTTTTGTGAAGATACTGGAAGGTAACTGGCTGCAGCACGCTGACCCCAATCGCGGACGATTCCGTTCGCTCTTGCTCAAGTCGCTCGAGAATTTTCTCATTAACGTCGCGGAAGGAACTCGTAGCCGTAAGCGCGGCGGCGATGTGCAATTTGTTTCTTGGGACGATTGGATGGCGGAAGCGCCATCGCAATTATCCATCTCACCGCACGCGCTCGAGTCATTGCCGGCGGAGCGGCTCTTCGACCTTCGTTGGGCTGTGACCGTGGTCGAAGAGGCGCTTCGGCGCCTCCGAGAAGAATGCGAGGGCAAAGGCAGGCTCCGGCTTTTCCATGCGTTAAGCCCCTACCTCACAGCAGAACGCGATGAGGTATCATACTCCAGTCTTTCCACCATGCTTGGAGTGGCTGAGACTGCCGTGAGAAAACAGCTGCACAAGATGCGGCAGCGTTACCGGTGGCTGCTGCGCGATGAAGTCGCACACACGGTAGCCGACCCCGCCGAGGTGGAAGATGAGATCCGGCATCTGTGTGCCGCCCTCGCCGCCGGAACCGAGTAACGCTGATGAATTCCGACGGGCTCTCTGATTCGCTCTCGAGTGCGGACCCGGCAAAATGCGAGAAGTGCGGCGCAACCATGCGACTCGAAACCGGGGTCTGCGCAAGTTGTCTCTTGCGTGAGGGATTGAAAGGTGCTGGCGAGGTATCAAGGGCAGTTTATGAAAGCGTACTCGCTGAAGTGGACGTGCCGGATAAGCAATGGCACCTGGGCAACTACGAAATCCTCGAGGAGGTCGGACGTGGCGGCATGGGCGTCATTTATCGCGCCCTACAACGACACTCCCACCGGATCGTCGCTGTAAAGCGCGTGCTGAGTTACCACGCCGATTCACACGAGACGCGCGAGCGTTTCCGGCGCGAAGCCGAAGCAGCAGCAAGCCTCGATCATCCGAACATTCTTCCAATTTACGAGGTGAGCGAAAGCGAAGACGGCCTTCCGTTTTTCAGCATGAAATTCGCGATGGGGGGAAGCTTGCATGACGCGGCGCCTTCGCTTCGCAACGTACCGCGAAAATGTGTGGAACTAATGGCCAGGGTCGCGCGTGCCGTCGAATATGCGCACGGCCGGGGAATTCTCCATCGCGATCTCAAACCGGGAAACATTCTGCTCGATGACCGCGGCGAACCGATGGTGAGCGATTTCGGTCTGGCAAAATGGCTCGACGCTAGCAAGGATCTTACGAAATCGCTGACTACTTTCGGAACTCCGGGTTACATCGCTCCTGAACAGGCCGAGCGCACAGCCGACGACCTGACCCCGGCCGCCGATGTTTACAGTCTCGGCGCGATCCTGTTCGACTTGCTCACTGGCCGCCCACCGTTTTTGGGCGCCAACGCGCTTTCCGTGATTCGGCAGGCCTCGGAAACGCCTGCACCCAAATTGCGCTCGCTCGCACACTCGCACGACCGGGATCTGGAAACCGTTTGTGCACGCTGTCTCGAGCGTGATCCGAAGGCGCGCTATCAGTCTGCGGGAGATCTCGCGACTGATTTGGAGCGCTGGCTTGATGGCCGGCCGATCATCGCTCGTCCGGTCTTACCTCCAGCGCGAATCTGGCGCTGGTCGCGACGTAATCCAAAGTTGGTGGCAACGGGCGTTGCCGGTCTCCTTTTAGGCGCGGCTGCGATTTGGTTATTTCACGGCGAACTCTTCCGAGCGTCGCAGTTTAATCCTCCAGAAAAAAGTATCGCGGTTGTACCATTCCTCGATCTTAGCCAGGCAAAAGATCAGGAATATTTCTGCGACGGCATAAGCGAGGAAATTCTTCACGCGCTGGCGAAGGTCGACGGGCTGCGCGTCGTTGGCCGCACCTCGTCATTTTCGTTCAAAGGAAAGACCGCGAGCATAAGCGAGGTTGGGAAAAAGCTGAACGTGGAGAATGTCCTTGAAGGAACTTTGCGACGCGAGGGTAACCGCGTTCGTATTACCGCGGAGTTGATTAATACACGCAACGGTTTTCATCTTTGGTCGGAAACGTACGAACGCGAGCTGGGGGGCGTGTTTGCGCTGCAGGATGAAATAACTCGCTCCATTGTTGACGCGCTCAAGATCAAGCTCGCCCTTTCCCTTCCCGCCCAGCAACAACCTAACACCGAGGTATACGATCTTTATCTCCAAGGCCTCTTTTTCTCGAATAAGAGCAGCGAAGAGGATTTGCGGAGGGCGCTTAATTTCTTTCAGCGGGCCGTCGAGAAAGATCCGACATTTGCGCGTGCCTGGACTGGGGTCGCGAAGGTTTGGTATTTTCTGGCCGACATCTACGTAAAACCACTCGACGCTTACGCAACGTCAAAAGAAGCAGCTTTAAAGGCAATCGCGCTCGACGAGAAGGACGCTGAGGCGCATTGCTACCTGAGCGAAGCGAAACGGGTCCTCGACTGGGATCTTGACGGCCAGAACGCTGAGTTAAAGCGCGCGCTGCAACTCGACCCTAACTCGGCACCGGCTCACTTCTTCTCGGCGCTGCTGCCGCTCTTCCGCGGCGAGCTGAAAGAAGGTCTTCGACTTATCCTGGAGGCCAAGAAATTAGATCCGGTGTCGCCCATCACTAGTTACGTTGCCACTGCCGCCTACCTGGCCAATAACCGCATCGACGATGCAATTAATGAGGGCCAGCGGACGCTCTTGCTGGATCCGAATTATTTTTACCTTGATTCTAATCTCGCTGCCGCCTATCGCGAGAAAGGCAATTTCGCAGAAGCGATCGCGCTCTACAACAAATCCCAGGATGCGACGCACCTCCCGAGCAGCGGCCTTGCCATCACCTACCTGCGCATGGGTCGCCAAATGGAGGCGCGAAATATTCTCACTCAGCTCCTGCAAGCGAGGGAGAAGCGCTACATCTCGGCGCCTGTGATCGCCGCCGTTTACGTCGCCTTTGGCGACAAAGAAGAAGCTTTCCGCTGGCTCGAACGGGCATTTGCCGAACACTCAGGCATACTACAGTGGATCGCATTTCTTCCCGAATTTCGTCCGCTCCATTCCGATGTGCGTTTCCCTCATCTCTTGCGGCGAATCGGCGTCTCGAACAACTCAATTTTGGCGATCACGGAGACAACTCTATCAGAGACTAATGATCCGAACGCCCAGACTCACCTGACCCTCAAAGTTGGAGTAAAGCCACGACCCGGTACGCCAAATGGCCACGTTGTAAGGATTATCGTCTCCTTCTACGACCTTACGAACGATAACAGAATGAAGCCAACCAACGCGCAGGTCAGTTATAACTGGTTTAGTTCTGCGCGCGACTGGACCGACGCGACGCCGAAGTTTCTGGCGGCGACTTACGTGCGTCCAAAGAGCAAACCGGCTTCATCTGATGAACGAAGATACGGTGGATTCATTGTCCGTGTCTATTTCGACGGTCAATTACAAGATTCGCGAGCGAGCCCGCCGGACCTGTTACCGCTATTCCCTGAAACTCAATCAGTCCCTTCGCCGAATGCGGCCCCGAACCTGCAACCATAACTGTAGGCATTCCGATCTTTGCTGCTGTAGTGGCAGCCGTGTCGGCTGCCCAGCCCCTAGTCAAAGCTGCGACTACTCCAACCTTGCTAGAAGCCATCTCATAAATGCTACGCACTGTAGCCACGGCGCTGTGTCGCCGTGCTGCCCTGGGCAACAGCGCCGGAGCGCCTCGACACAGCGAGGCGGCTACAACATTTACGAGATAGCCTGTAAACTGCGGGCAAAGTCGCGAAGGACGGCGCGGGAGTGTGCCATGTGAAGAGGCGTGCCAACACCGGGCTATGTCTCGCGATCATCGCTGTGGTCCTCTGTTCAGTTATCGGAACGCAGGCACAGGAGCCTACGCCCACGCCGCAGACAGTGGGGCAGCCGGGGGTGACAATCGAGGAGGTTATCGTCACTGGCTCAAACATTCCCACTGCCGAAGAAGTAACGCCACAACCGGTTTACATCTTAAACAGGGATCTTATTTCCCAGCTCGGTGTGCGCAACGCCACTGACTTGGTCCTCAAGTTGCCCATGGTTACCGGAGTATCGATCAATGAGAATCTGACCACCCTCGGTGACGGCCGAACAGACATCGACCTGCGTGGTCTGGGTTCCAAGGAAACCCTGGCGTTGCAGGATGGACGGCGTCTCGCGACTGACGGCTTTGCCGGTTATAAAGTCGGCGCGAACCATTTTTTGACTCCTACAGTGGACCTCAACCTGTTTCCGATCGGGTTGATTGATCACATTGACATTCTGCTGGACGGTGCTTCCGCCATCTACGGCAGTGATGCGGTCGGTGGAGTAGTTAACATTTGGTTGATTCATAGATTTCAAAATCATGCCGAAGTTTACTTTAGCTATGGCAACACCAATCTCGGTGCCTCCAACGATCAGGCTGAAAGGTTAGCTTATGTTCTCGGCGGCGTCGGTGACGACAAGACCGATATTGTTGTTTACGCTGAGTGGTACGATCGCGACGCCATCTTCAGCCGTGACCGGGACATTTCCTCTAACGCTGACTGGACCCGCTTTGGTGGCTTTGATAATCGCTCGGAGGACTTTGCCGGACGGGTCGCGGATTTTGTTTATCAGCCACAGCTTAATAGCGGCGCGCGGTCACCTACGCCGCACGCCTTTCCAAATGTACAAAGCGATCCGCAATATGTGCCGCGGCTTAGTCTTCCGCGGAGCCAACAGCTGTTTAACCAGAACGCTCTGACACCGGCAATGGCTCCAGTGAATCGTGAATACCTCTACGGCTCGCTTGACCGCAAAATTTTAGATCAGTATTTGGAGCTCTTTTCCGACTTCAAGTACGTGCGCGGGTTCTGGGACGGCGCGTGGGCGCCGACGCCGTTTACGCCAGACGTATTCACGGATGCAACTCATCCATTCGGAATAAGCAGCGAAGGCATTAGCGTGCCGATTCAGAATCCATTCAATCCATTCACAGTCGCGGATTATACGTCGGCGGGAGGATTTGACCCAAAACATCCCGACACCAAGGTGAGCGCTGCGCCCCCCGGTACCGGATTCACTACCGGCGTGCATTACGCTGGTTTGGAAGCGGGGTTGCGTACTGACAAGGTTACCACCGACAATTTTGAGTTTACCGCCGGCCTGAGAGGTAACTTAGGTGAGTTCGGCGATTACTTTAAAACTTGGCAGTGGGAAAGTGGGTTCCGCTATAGCGAAGATGATCGTAGCGAGCGCCTGGGTGGAGTCGTGAACAACGATGCGTTGCGCGCCACGTTGCTTGATACCAATCCCGCAACCGCTTTTAACCCCTTCGGCCTAAATCAGAACTCGCCCGCGGTGATTAATAAAGTCTTTGTCACCACCCAGCGCTTCGGCAAGGCCTCACTAACACTCGAGGACCTGAAGGTGACAGGCGACCTCTTCTCGCTGCCCGCCGGGCCGCTCTCCTTCGCGATCGGCGGCGAACACCGGACGGAGTACGAAAAGGATCAGCCTGACCCGCTAACGGCTTCCCGCCAAATAACTGGCTCGGCATTTCCTATCACCGAGCCGGTGCCGGTGCCTAACTTCCTCCCAACGAATGGTAGCCGGGATGTGTGGTCTCTCTACTGGGAGGTTCGTGTCCCTGTCACAAGTCCCACCTGGAACTGGTATGGTCTCCACAGCCTGGAATTAGGTTATCAGGAAAGATTCGATCACTACAGCGACTTCGGTTCTACCGAAAGGCCCAAGTTCTTGTTTCGCTGGCAGCCAATCGATTCGTCGCTGACCTTGCGCGGGACTTATAGCGAAGCTTATCACGCTCCGGCCCTTGCCGAATTGTATACCTCGCAAGCACAGATCTTCGTGCCCGTGGATGATCCAGCGACAGCGCTTCCCGGTGATCCGCTTGGGCGAACGCCTGGGACGCCGCTGACACCGCCGGGCACTGCAATCAAAGAAACGGTTGGCGGCAATCCGAACTTGAACGCGGAAGTGGCGTATGAATGGACCTATGGTGTTGTGTGGACGCCCGCGAAATTGATCAAGGGACTCACGCTAAGCGCAGACTTCTACCACATCGACTTTCGCAACCTGACCCGCGGTCGCGACGCCAACATCATTCTGGCTAATAACTGGGTCTCTAGTACGGGGACCTTGCCTAACGGCGCTCCCACCGGTGGTATATTTTCAGACCTGATCGAGCGCGATCCTGTTACCGGCGCGGTCCTGGACGTAAACGCTCGCATTGAAAATGTGAATCGGGCTTGGACCGAAGGTCTCGATTACGCTGCTAGCTATCAATTGGATACCTCGATCTTCGGCCACGACAACCTCGGGACGTTCACGTTCACCTTCGATGGCAACTACCTCGATCGATTTATAACGCAGCCGAGCCCAACGGAACTTAAAGTCAATTTTAATGGCCGCTTCGTAGGACCGAGATTCGGCTCGTTCCCGAGAAACCGCTGGTATACGAGCTTGTTTTACGACTTCGGCGGACTCGATACCGGTCTTATCGTTCACTACGTTGGCCAGTATTGGGACAATGACAAATCTCGCAAAATCCGTGAATGGACGACACTTGATCTGGTGGTCAACTATACCTTTCACCTCCCGGAGCCAGTTACCGAGCCAGTTCCCGGCTATGCCAAGGACGTGGGTAAGAACGCGGAGGTGACGGACCAGGAGAAAAAGAATGTGACGCCTATCTCTACCGTGGAATACAGTTCATCTGGCTGGCGCGCATGGCTCAATAATACCACCATCACGCTTGGCATGAACAACGTGTTCGATCAGGACCCGCCATTTACCGCTTTCAACGGCCAAAACGGCTACGATCCGTGGCAGGCCAATATCCGGGGCCGCATCTGGTATGTGGCGCTAAAGAAGCGTTTCTAGCTCTGGGGAGCAGTCGCTGCGGCGACTTGGTTTCGGCGGCTCGCCGAATCGATCTTTTCCACAAAATTCGGCTCATTCGTTACATCCGCGTAATCCGCGGTTTGGATAAATATGCTGCATGGCTAGCGCCATGAGAGTCGAGTAAGACCGGACACAGTGTCAAAGTGAGCATCACGGCTTAGAACCGGCAGATCGTGCTGTCGCGCCAGCGCGGCGATCCAAACGTCGTTGGCAGGCAGGGGAGCGCCGGCTCTCTTCAGTTGCTGCCGAATCTCGGCGTAGTGCGTGGCAGTCTCCTCGACCAGGGGAAGCACGTTCCAGAGCGCACGGCCGCGCGCCAGCCATGCTTCATATTCACGGCGGCGACGTGAGGTCGCGATGCCGAAGCTGTATTCTCCCAGCACGATGACTGGAACGTGAAGCTCGTCGGCAATGGCGATCTGTTGCACAACGGGAGGCACGCCATCCGCAAATGCGGAGAGCGCATTGGTATCGAGAATCATTGCCGGTCTTCTGGTTCGATGTTTTCGAACTCCGCCTCGATTACACGCTCGATTCGGCGGTTTTCCCTGTGGAGATGCTTCAAGCGGCCGGCCAGGACCATCCACGGCTTCTGCTTCCTGTTGACGCCATCTATGCGTGCGATCTTCTCCGAGAGTGCCTCCTGGACGAGATGCTTGAGTGTGCGCCCCTGCCGCGCGGCACTGGCTTTTACTTTGCGGAACAGCGGCTCCGGAATTTCGAGCGTGGTTTTCACAGACAATTATCGCCCATATTTATGGGCTCCGTCAAGACGACTGGCGGCCGGGAAGCGACAGAAGCCCGGTTATCCGAACATGGCAAGGAATGAAGTTGTTTTGAAGGCAGACCTTATCTGGAAATGAAAACAGCTAAGGAAGCCCGTCGATCCTTCGTTCCCTTCGTTTGCTTCTGTTTTTCTGGTTTCCCCTGTCCGTTACATCCGCGTTATCCGCGTAATTCGCGGTTAAAACTTCGGGAGCTTGCCTATACCGTCGGTTTTCCGACGCAAATTGTTTGGGAACTTCGCCTCTCGTTTCCTGTAGTGCTTAGTGAAAGTCAGAACACATACACAATCCAAACCTCAACAAGAAAGAAGACCCAATAATAACAATGAATCCGCTGACTCAGTTCAAAAAAAATCTGCTGCTTCTCATCGCACTGTCGCTCATCGTCGTCGGGCGTGCGCCGGCGGCGCATGCTGCCGACTTGGCGGCGACACCAGTGATCGACTGGAGTAACGAGGCGCGGCGTGCGATCGTCCCGCCGAGCGCGGGCCCCGAAAACTAGGGCAACAAATTTCCTGGCGAGGCGGGCGTATACATGGGAATCGTCCACGCCGCGATCTACGACGCGGCAGTCGCGATCGAGGGTGGCTATGAGCCGTACGCGATCGCGCTCATCGCGCCGCTCGACACGTCATCCGCAGCCGCCATCGCAACCGCGGCACACAACACGCTCGTTGGCCTGCACCCGGCGCTCGGCCTGACACCCGCCCAGCAGGTGATTCTCGACGGCGACTACGCCGCCTACCTCGCCGCCATCCCAAGACGGGGCAGCGAAGACGAACGGCATCGCAGTCGGCGAGCAGGTGGCCGCAGCCGTGGTCGCGCTGCGCATGAACGACGGCCGGGAGCTGAACCCCACGCTCGCCGACCTCAACCCGCCGCCGCCCGGCCCCGGCATCTGGGAGCGAAATCCCGGCAACCCCCTGCCGCCGGTCCTGGGGCTTCGCCTGCCGGGCATTCGCCCGCTCGCGCTTGAGAGCGCCTCGCAGTTCCGTCCCGACGGCCCCAATCCGCTGACCAGCGAGGAGTACGCCGAAGACTTCAACCAAGTCAAGGACCTAGGCCGACTTGACAGCGCGACTCGCACCCCCGCACAGACCGCCCAGGCGCTCTTCTGGACGGACCACGATCTTAGACAGTGGAACGACGGCATGCTCAACCTTGCCGTCGGCCGCGGGCTCGACCTCGTGCGGACGGCACGGATGCTGGCGATGGCGCACGTTTCTGGGGGAGACGCGATGATCGCCGGCTTCGAGGCAAAGTACCACTACTGGTTCTGGCGTCCGCGCCGGGCGATCCCGTTGGCGGATACCGATGGGAACCCCGCGACTCTCGCTGACCCGACCTGGGTGCCGCTGCGCACGACGCCTAACCACCCCGAGTATCCGGCGGCGCATGCCTTCCACAGCTCTGCGCTAGCGGAGGCGCTTCGGGCATTCTTCGGCACCGATAAGGTCACCTTCACCCTTGATAGCCGAGTTACCGGCACGACCCGCGAGTACGATAGCTTCCACGACGCGGTCAAGGACGTAAATCTGGCGCGGACCCTGGCCGGTTTCCACTTTCGCAACTCCTGCGAGGAAGGCTCGCACCTCGGGCGGGACGTTGGACGGTACGTGGACGAGCACTACTTCCAGCCGGTCCCATGACACCGAGGACGGACATCATTTTCAAAACGAATACGGAAATCCAAGCCTGCCAACAACAATCCAGTCTCAACAGAAAAATCACACTTCACAGTTAACAAATCCGGCTAATCACCGGGGAAAGAACAAAGGAACAACCATGAATCCGCTAACTCAGTTCAACAAAATACTAATTCTGCCACTTCTCATCGCACTGTCGCTCATCGTCGTCGCGCCGGCCCGCGCAACGCCTTCATGTGGGATGTTGCCGCCCGTAACGCTGGCGCTGGGCCACTACCCGTCTGGCTTGCTCAACTTGATGTGCAATGAGTTCGACTCGTACGGGTGGAACCTCAAGATGATGGTGAAGGGAGATTCGGACGTCTATGTAATCCAAAACACGTTCCCAGCCGGGGCTCACAGTGGGTGGCACACGCATCCGGGTCCCAGCCTGATCACGGTTACATCTGGAACGCTCACGGTTTACGACGCCGCCGACCCCACCTGCACGCCCAAGATCTACAGAGCAGGCGACAGCTTCACCGACATAGGCTGCGGGGACGTACACCTGGTGCGTAACGAGGGTAGCGAGACGGCGGTAAATATCGTGGTCCAGATTATTCCGAAGGGCGCACCGAGACGGATCGATATGCCGGCCCCAGGTAATTGCCCACTCATTACTTGCCCGTAATTGCCCATACTGAGAAGCAGAAAGAGTGTGCCGCCGGGGCACTGGGTAACCAGCCCGACAGGCCGACTGCGCACGCTGCGTGCCATGCTGGCCTAGATGAGCAGACGGTGAGACGACCTAACTTTCGATCACCGGTATTCGAGTTCGATAACCTGGCGGAGACGACATAAACTGCTTCGCATTTCTTTTCTAACAGAAGGCAACGAAGGTGACGAAGGTTTTTCTGGTTTAGGGACAACAGAATCTTTGTTTCCTTTGCCCGCTCGCGAAAAGCCTTTGGAGTTATCTTCTGTTTACAATCCTCGCGTTTGTTTTCGAGCAGTAAGTCGGGCTTCAAATTATCCGCGTTATCCGCGTAATTCGTGGTTAAAACTTCAGGCAGGTTGACTATGCCTTTGGTTTGCCAAAACAAATTATTTGGGAACTTCGCCTCTCGTTTCCTGTATAGACCAGTGAAACGAAATATTCCTTAAGCAGAAAGGTTGAAGGTTAAACCATGAAGAACAAACAAGCGGAAACGAAATTGAGATCTGACATTGGTCTCGCACGTCATTTAATAAGCGGGGTACTGTGTTTGGCAGTAATCAGTCTAATCTGCTCTAGCGCGTCGGCGCAGCTGCCAAGAGCTATAGTAACCGACTTTAACGGCGACGGAAAACCAGACTACCTGCTTTACAATGTGAGCACGAGGCAGACGGCGATATGGTATCTCAACAACAACGTTCACATCGGCGGCGCGTTAGGCCCAACTCTTCCAGTGGGCTGGGAGTTGGCAGGCGTGGCGGATTTTAATCGCGACGGCCATCCAGATTATCTGTTGTTCAATACCGCTACGCGCCAGACGGCTCTGTGGTATCTGAACAAGAACGTTCGCATCGCTTTCGCGTCCGGGCCGACTCTTCCCAGTGGATGGGAACCCGTGGCGACAGGCGACTTTAACAAAGACGGCAGGCCTGATTGGGTCCTTTACAACGCGAGCACCCAGCAGACGGCTCTGTGGTATATGAGCAACAACGTTCGCATCGGCGCCACGTTAGGGCCAATTCTTCCTACCGGCTATAGCATAAAGGGCGTGGCGGATTTTAACCGCGACGGCCATCCAGATTATGCGTTGTTCAATGCCAGTACGGGCCGAACGGCGATCTGGTATTTAGCAGGAGTAACGCGCATCGCAGCCGCTTATGGTCCAACCATTCCGGGTGTCTGGGTGTGGGAGTTGGTGGCTACAGCCGACTTTAACGGCGACGGCAAGCCGGACTATGTACTTTACAAAGGCACCACGGGTCAAACAGCGATATGGTATCTGAGTAATAACGTTCACATCGCTTCCGCAGCCGGCCCAACTGTCCCGGCCGGGGGCTGGAGCTTGGCCGAGGTCTGCGGGGGATGCTGGGATTATTGAAGCTCTGCGCGGAAAATCGTGCGAACCAGCTTTGCGCCGCAGGGCAAGCCAGCGAGATCTTGAGAGTTACCGAAGGTCGAAGTGAAGGCGAGGGTTTGAAGCCGCGATCGTGACTGCCGCGTGCACTTGAACGGTCCGTGCCGAACGCCGATGGTTTCGCCCGTGAGCCGCGCGCTCGATTTCGATCGTATCGCTTCGAATATCGCGATCTGGCACGGCTATAATTCCGCTGTGAAAACGGAACTCTATTCCACCTGTCTCATCACGTCCGATGGCAGCTACTTTATCGATCCAATTCCTTTACGAAGCGAAGCGCTCGATGAACTTGCAGATTCTTCCTGCGTTGCAGGAGTCATTGTGACGAATTCAAATCATCACCGTGCTTCCGCCAGATTTGCCGAGCAGTTCTCAGCTTCAATATTCGGACATGGCGAGACATTTCCCCATAACTCGTCGCGTGAATTCAGAAAAGTTGCCGACGCTGACAAGATTTGTGAGGGACTGACTGTAATTGGCATCGAAGGCGCGGCGGAAGATGAAATTGCTCTGCACTACGCGCCTGACGGCGGGACATTCGTCATCGGCGACGCGCTGGTCAATTTTGAACCTTACGGCTTCACGTTGCTGCCCGGAAAATATTGCTCGAATCAAAAAGAAATGCGGCGGTCATTGCGGAAACTGTTGGATCACAAGGCGAAGCGGATTCTCTTCGCGCACGGCACACCGATTTTATCCGGCGCAAGTGAACGGTTGCGGGCTTTGCTCGATAGCGATCTCTAACAGAAGGAAACGAAGGTAACGAAGAGGGCTTTTTGAATTCACTTAGAACCTTTGTTTCCTTCTGTAAAAAATCTTTCTGTGATATTTATGAGCCTGGTTGGAGAGGGACCAGTTAGTCGTTTTTTCCGGCTAATTCGGTTTTCGCACACAATTTTTGCCCTGCCATTTGCGCTGGGCGCGCTCGTCGTAGCTGCGAACGGCCTTCCGTCATTGCGCACGTTTTTGCTGATTGTTTTTTGCATGGTATTTGCGCGCACCGCAGCGATGCTTTTCAATCGGTTGGTTGATTGGTCGCTCGATCAGCGAAACCCGCGTACTGCTTCTCGCCACTTGTTGATTTCAAAATCGGCGGCCCAGGTTTTGCTGGTTCTGAGCTCTGCTGGATTTGTTGGTTCTGCCGCGGCAATTAATCAACTGACCTTTCTCCTCGCGCCCGTAGCTCTAGCGATGATTTTTTTCTACTCACTCACGAAACGATTCACCAGCGCGACGCACTTCTTTCTGGGACTGGCGCTCGCGATCGCTCCGGTCGGCGCTTGGATCGCGCAGACTGGACGTGTCGATCTTGCGCCGATTGTGCTTGCGGCCGGTGTAATTTGCTGGGTCGCTGGATTCGATCTGATTTATGCCACGCAGGATTACGATTTCGATCGGCGGGAAGGTATTCGTTCGCTGGTGGTAAAACTCGGGATCCCGCGCAGCCTGCGGCTGGCGCAGGTGCTCCATCTCCTGACATTTGCTGCGCTCATCGGTTTTGGCTTCGCAGCGAAACTTGGCGCGGTTTATTACTACGCAATGTTGATCGTGGCAGCGGCGCTCTTCTACGAACACAAGACTGCAACGAAGCTGGATTTAATCGGAATCAATCGCGCGTTTTTTCAGAGCAACGCATTTGTGAGCGCCGTGTTTCTCCTCGCAGTTTGCGTCGATCGGTTAAGTTAGTAGAAGAAAACTAACAGAAGTAAACGAAGCCAACGAAGAGTATCTATATCCAATCCAAATCACCATCTTCGTTTTCTTGGCTGCCTCCTGTTAAGTCTTCCAGAGCGGTTAAACGAGATCACATCCCGTTCAGCATCGCGACGCGTCTCTCGTGCCGCCCGCCATCGAAACCGGTTTCCAGCCAGATGCGCACGATGTTTAGCGCCAGATCCTCGGGGATCAGGCGTTCGCCAATGGAAAGAACATTGGCGTCGTTGTGTTGTCGAGAAAGCTGAGCGGACTCCTCGTTCCAGCAAAGAGCACAGCGCACGCCGTGCACCTTGTTTGCTACCATTGCTTCGCCATTCCCCGAGCCACCGAACACGATGCCTCGCTCGCATTCGCCCCGTGCTACCGCTTCCGCCGCAGGTCGAATGAAAAGCGGATAATCCACCGGTTCCTCGCTGAATGTGCCAAAATCTTTCACTTCGTGCCCCAGCGAGCGGAGCAATTCTTTCGCCTTTTCCTTGTAACGAAAACCGGCGTGATCTGTGCCAAGCGAAATTTTCATGAGACACGAATTACACTAATTGCCACGAATTTCATAACCCTTGAGTCAATCCGTTTTAGTTAATCCGTGTGGATTCGTGAAATTCGTGTCTCAATAAGGAAAACGCCGCTCCCGCTATTATCCGCCTTGCAATTTGGCCAGCTCGCGCCAGATCTCCTTCTCGCGTTCGGTTAATTTTTTCGGGACATTAATTTGAACATCGACGTAGAGATCGCCGCGTTTTCCCGAGACTCCCGGCAGACCACGTTCTCGCAGGCGAAATCGCTGGCCGCCCTGTGTGCCTGGCGGAATTTTCAAGCGCACGTTCCCTTCGAGCGTTGGCACGACTAATTCGCTGCCCAGCACCGCGCGCCACGGCTCGATTTTCACGTCATGAATCAAATCGCTGCCTTCGACGGAAAAATCCGGGTGGCGCGCCAGGCGCACGCGCAAAAACAGATCGCCACTTTTTCCGCCGCGAATACCGGCTTCACCTTGGCCGGCCAGACGAATGCGCTGCCCCTCGTGAACGCCGCGCGGGATTTTGACCTGATAATTTTCCACTTTGTTTGAGCCGGCCCGGCGCAGCGAGACCGTTCGGGTCGATCCACGGAGGGCTTCTTCCAGCGTGACCATAATGTCCGCTTCGACATCGGCGCCACGTTCCGCCGTTGCCTGACGCCCACCGAATCCGCCAAAAGCCGAGCGGCCGCGGCCGCCGCCGAAAAACGCTTCGAAGAAATCGCTGAATCCCGTTCCGCCGAATTCAAATTGAACTCCGCCGCCGTCGCCGCCCCATTGATAAAATCCGCCGCCCGGTTGTTGCGCTTCCCACTGCCAGCCAGGCGGCGGCTGGAATCCACCCGGCCTATTCCAATCTGCGCCGAGCTGATCGTATTTTTTTCGTTTCTCCGGATCGCCTAATACCTCGTACGCTTCGTTGATCTCCTTGAATTTCTCTTCTGCGGCCTTTTTGTCTTTGGCCACATCCGGATGATGTTTGCGCGCCAGCTTGCGAAAGGCGCTGCGGATCTCCTCGTCGCTGGCCGTTTTCGGCACACCGAGTGTCTCGTAATAATCTCTAAACTGCACTGGCATCGGCTCCCCAACCTTGTGCCTCCGCGCAATTCACGCAACTTTTGGACGATGCGCGAGCTAGGAAAATTTGTGGTCATCATCGGCGTCATCATGACATTGATCGGGCTGGTCATGTGGAGCGGCTTCGCTCCGAAATGGCTGGGACGATTGCCCGGGGATATTCGGATCGAGCGCGAGCACTCCGCATTCTATTTTCCAATCGTCACCTGCATCGTCCTCAGCATTTTGCTCAGTTTGCTCTTGTCGATCTTCTCAATCTTTCGGCGCTGATGATAGTGCCTCATAAACAGGTCCAACTCGAACGCCATATTGCTGAGTTGCTGCAATGCCGTCGTTGCCCGCGCATGCAATCGACGCCCGTCTCAGGCGGCACAATCGTGAGCGACGTAATGGTCGTTGGACAGGCGCCCGGCCCAAGAGAACCAGTATTGCAGCGGCCCTTTGCGCATACTGCTGGCAAAACACTTTTTTGCTGGTTGGAAGAATTTTGCGGGATGAACGAAGCAACCGTTCGATCGACGATTTATTTCGCAGCGGTGTGCCGATGTTTTCCCGGAAAAAATTCGAGCGGCAGCGACCGCGTTCCATCCCCGGACGAGATTCGCAACTGCTCTTCCTGGATGGATGAGGAAATCAGGATTCTAAAACCGCGCCTCGTGATTCCGGTCGGGCGGCTGGCGATCACACAGTTTGTAGAATGCGCGAACTTAGAAAAGGTGATCGGCTGCAAATTTCGCGTCCACCGAGCCGGCCATGTTTTCGATCTCATTCCGCTCCCACATCCATCCGGTGTATCGCCCTGGCACAAAATCTCGCCCGGCAAGGAACTGCTTAAGCGAGCGCTCACGCTTATCGCGCGGCATCCAGCGATACGTGAACTGCGAACAAACTGAAACGCCCATTGCAGTGGCACCTATTGGTGCGTTGAAAGTTGAGCGTTGAAAGCTGAAAGTTTTCCAATGTCTCCCGGTGACGTTCCAACTCGCACTGACATACCCGAGTCCGACAAGTGGGACCTGACGCAGCTCTTTGCCGATGTTAGCAAGTGGCAGGAAGATTTTGCCCGGGTTCAGCGAATGTATCCGAACATTGCGCAGTGGAAGGGCCGAGTAGGGGAATCAGCGCAAACATTGGCGGAGGTTCTTGAGTTCGAGAAGTCGCTCGATTTGAGGATGGAGCGTGTTTATCACTATGCGTCACTGCAGTTGGCGGAGGACAGCGCGAACAACGAATACCTGGCGCGAGTTGGTCAGGTTCAGAATCTGCTTACTAAAATCGGTGAAGCGGCCGCGTTCGTTGTCCCCGAAATTCAGGCGATCGACGATGAGCAGTTCGCGCGATTCATTGCCGATCCAGCGTTGAAGGATTGGCGAATCAAGTTGCAAAAAATTCGGCGGATGAAACCGCATGTGCTTTCCGCGCCCGAGGAGCGCATTCTCGCGCTGGGCAGCGTCGCGCTCAGTGGTTACGACGACACCTTTTCGCAGCTGACCGATGTGGACATGAAATTCGGTGTCTTAACGGATGCAGCCGGACGTGAGAGACCGCTTACACAAAGTTCGTTCAGCTCATTTTTGGTGAAACGGAATCACGAGCTGCGCAAACGCGCCTTCCACCAGTTCTACGCCGAATTTCAAGATCATCAGTACACGCTGGCCGCGGCCCTTGCCTACTCGGTCAAGGCAGATGTCTTTCGCGCGCGAGCAAGACATTATCCATCGGCGCTCGAGGCGGCGCTGTTTCCGGACGATGTGCCGGTCGTGGTTTATGACGGACTAATCCAATCGGTCCGCGCGAATTTGAAACCGCTTTTTCGCTATTTCGATTTGCGCCGGCGCGCACTGGAGTTGCGTGAGCTGCATCATTACGACACTTACGTTCCGCTCGTTCCGGAAATCGAGACCAGCTTCACCTTTGATGAGGCTGCGGAGATGGTCTTAGGCGCGCTCGACCCGCTGGGGAAGAGGTATGTGGATGTGCTGGCGGAAGGCTTGCGCACCGGTCGCTGGTGCGATCGCTACGAGACCAAAGGCAAACGCAGCGGCGCGTTTTCATCCGGCAGCTACGACGCGCCGCCCTACATCCTGATGAATTACAAGAAGGACGTTTTCGCTGATGTTTACACGCTCGCGCACGAAGCCGGTCACTCCATGCACAGTTGGTTCTCGCAAAATTCGCAGCTGTTTCAGGACTACGAGTATCCGATTTTTCTGGCGGAAGTCGCATCGACATTCAACGAAGAACTGCTAACGCATCATCTGCTCGAGACGACGACCGATCCGAAGATGCGGGCTTACATTATCAACCGGCAAATCGATGACCTGCGCGGCACGCTATTCCGCCAGACGATGTTTGCTGAATTCGAGAAAATTATTCATGCCATCGAGGAAAGTGGCGACGCGCTGACCCTCGATGTTTTCAAATCGGAATATCACAGGCTCCTCGAGACCTATTTTGCTGAGAACTTCACGCTAGATCCCGAGCTCGATCTCGAATGCCTGCGTATTCCGCATTTCTACCATACGTTCTACGTCTATAAATATGCGACCGGAATTTCGGCTGCGGTCGCGCTTTCGCAGCGCGTCCTGTCCGGCGCAACGGGAAGCGTGGAGGTGTATCTTAATTTTCTGTGCTCCGGCGGCTCGAAGTTTCCGCTGGAGACATTGAAAGAAGCTGGGGTGGACATGACTACATCCGCGCCTATCGAGAGTGCCTTGCGCTTATTCGAACAGCGGCTCACGGAATTGGAAGAGTTGTTGGTATGAACAGGATTCTGGTGATTCGCGGCGGCGCGATCGGGGATTTCATTCTTACCCTGCCGGCGCTCAAGGCGCTGCGCGACGCCTATCCTCAGGCGCACATTGAGATCCTCGGCTACAAACACATCGCTGTGCTTGCCGAGAATCGGTTTTATGCCCAAGCCGTTCGCTCGATCGAATACGGGCCGCTCTCCAGCTTTTTCGCGAAAAATTCGAAACAGCCAGCGGAACTTGCGAATTATTTCGCGAGTTTCGATTTGATCGTCAGCTATCTCTACGATCCAGATGAAATCTTTGCGCAGAATTTGCTGGCGTGCGGTGTTCAATATCTAATTCGCGGCCCGGCGAAGATTGATAATTCCGCGCACGCGGCGCGGCAGCTCGCCAAACCGGTCGAAGAGTTGGGCATAAAAGTTGTCGATCTTGCTGCGAGGATTTTTGCGTCTCCGGAAGATCGGAAATTCGCACGCGAGTTTCTTCGCAATTTGCCGCGGCCAATTCTTGCGATTCATCCAGGAAGCGGCAGCGAAAAGAAAAATTGGCCTTTGGGAAACTGGATCAACCTTGGAAACGAGTTGCTCGCGCGGGAAAGTTTTCGTGGATCAATCGTGGTCATTTCGGGCGAAGCCGATCACGCTCAAGTTGCCCGCTTGGAGGAACTCTGGAAAGATGAGCGTATTGCTTTCTCGAAAAATCAGCTGCTGGCGCATCTGGCAGCGCTACTTGAAAATTCGATTTTCATCGGACACGACAGCGGCATTTCGCACCTTGCCGCGGCGGCAGGCGCGAAATGCGTTTTGCTCTTTGGTCCAACCGATCCCGATGTCTGGGCGCCGAGAAATAAAAACGTGCGCGTGATACGCGCGCCGAATGGCGATTTGCGAAAGCTCGATGTCGATCTTGTGCGCGATGCGCTCCTTGACCCACAGGACAGGATACCTGTGCTACGTCAAGAACTGATGCGCATAGGCATCAGGACGTAGAGAAACGGCGTCTGAATTTTCAGAACGCCCGGGCTCATCTCGTCGATGAGATCGAGGAAGACTTCGTCTTCGGCCAAGGCGCGCAGCGGCGCCATAAGAAATTCCGGATTAAAAGCAATGGAAAAATCGCGACCTTTGTACTGGACCGGCAACGATTCTTTCGCTTCGCCGACTTCGGGCGTATTCGCAGTGATGTCGATATTGTTCTTGCTGAAATTCAGCTTGATGGAATTTGATTTGTCGCTCGCCAGCAGCGAAACGCGCCGCAACGCGTTTAAGAACGTCTCGCGCTCGAGTTTTACCCGCTCTTTCGATTCTGTGGGAATGACCTGGCGATAATTCGGGTAATTGCCTTCGATCAATTTCGAGACCAACAACGTTTTGTTCAGATCGAACGCGATCTGCCCGCTGCCCATGCTCACTTTCACTTCGCCGTCATCGGTGAGCAGCCGCTGCAATTCGGTGATCGCTTTTGTGGGCACAATGATATCGGCTTCGTGGCTGCGCGGGAACTCCAGTTCGATTTCTACCATCGCCAGTCGCCGCCCGTCCGTTGCCACCAGCGTGAGCTTGTTATCCTTGAAACTGAAAAGAACGCCGTTGAGCACGTAGCGGGTCTCATCGGTGGAAATGGCGTAAGAAGTTTTGCGCAGACCATGACGCAAATCTTTTTGGCGAATCGTGACCACTTTCGCATCCTCAAATTTCGGCAGTGGCGGAAATTCTTCCTCCGGCAGTCCGAGAATTTTAAAGAAGCTCTGGCCGCTGCGGATTGAAGCCGCGTTCTTTCCGTCGACATCGATCTGAATTTCGCTGGATGGCAGTTCGCGAACGATGTTGAAAAGCCGGCGCGCGGGTAGAGTAGTCGCACCCTCCTTTTCAACATCCGCTTCGCAACTACCGCGCACGCCCACGTCAAGATCGGTAGTGGTGAGATGAATTTCGTTGCCGTTCGCTTGCAACAGAACGTTGGAGAGAATGGGGAGGGTGGTGCGGGTGCTGACTACGTTTTGCACCTGTTGCAGGCCTTCGAGCAGTTTTTCTTTTGTAACACTGAATTTCATGATGGAAAAGAGCACCTAAGATGTAAGGCTTTGGATTTTATTCGGCAACCGCAAAGTCAGCGCAAGAGCTTTCGCGAGTTGAGATCGTCACGCTACCTCTGCAGCGAGCTGTCGATAAACGAGATCGTCTGGCGAATATTGTCCTGCTCGGTCATGCGTCTCTTTACCAATTTACAAGCGTGCAGGACCGTGCCGTGATCGCGTCCGCCGAATGCATCTCCGATTTCATTCAGCGAGGCTTTGGTGAGCTCGCGCGCCAGATACATCGCTACCTGTCGCGGAAAAGCGATACTGGCCGGGCGCCGTTTGCTTGTCATATCGGCCAGCCGTACGTCGAAGTGTTCGGCCACACGCCGCTGAATTTGTTCGATCGTGATAGAGTGCCGTCCTTCTTCCTGCAAGATATCTTTCAGCAAATGCTCAATCACTTCCTGCGTGAGCTCTTTTCCACTGAGTGATGCAAACGAGGCCACACGCATCAGCGCACCCTCCAAGCGACGAATGTTGGTGCGAATGCGACTCGCCAAAAACTGCAAAACCTCGTCGCGCAGTTTGATCTGCATGGTGCGCGCTTTTTTTCGCAAGATCGCCAGACGCGTCTCGATGTCCGGCGGTTGAAGCTCTGCCGTCAACCCCCACTCGAAGCGGGAAACAAGGCGGTGCTCAAGGTTTGCGATCTCCGACGCGGGACGGTCGCATGAGAGCACAATTTGTTTATGTCCGTCGAAGAGTGTATTGAACGTGTGGAAAAATTCTTCCTGCGAGCGCTCCTTGCCTCCGAGAAACTGAATGTCGTCGATCAAAAGGAGATCTGCCTGGCGATAGCGCTTCCGGAATTTCACCAAATTGCTGTGCTGGATGGCATCGATGAATTCGTTGATGAAGAGCTCGCTGGAGAGGTACATCACCTTCACGTTTTTGTTCTTAGCCCAGACATACTGACCGATCGCCTGCATCAGATGCGTCTTGCCGAGACCAACGCCGCCATAAATGAACAGCGGATTGTAAGTCCGCGCCGGCGCTTGAGCTACGGCAAGGGCCGCGGCGTGCGCAATTTCATTGTTCGGGCCGACCACAAAAGATTCGAACGTGTTTCGTGGATTGAGACCGAGGACGCTTGCACTCGCTTTTGCGCCAGACGACGGCTCAGGTGAAATCCCTTTTAGCGCACTTAAATCCTCCAGAGGTGTTTGCCCGGCAGTTCCCGAGGGCGAGGCAAACTTCACGGCGCGCGGGCTTCCAAGTGCAGTAACAATGGCGTTCTGCAATGCGGTCATATAGTTACTCTCGATCCAAAATTGATAGATGTTATTTGGAACGCGGAGCGTGAGCGATTTATCCGTGGCTTCGACCAGTTCAACGGCAGAAAACCAACGGTTGAAGCTGTCGGTACTGATTTGCGGTTTCAGTGCGGCCGCCAATCGCTGCCAGAGCTGGGCGTATTTCTTATCCATAGCAAGTTGTTAACAGCGTTACACAATTGCCACAGAGGCCTGTGCCGGGGAAAATCGTCCCGCGACACCAGAGTCATTCCGGCGTCGTCCCCGGTGCAATTTCCCAATGAAATGCTGGAAAAAAATGCCAGAAACACGTAAATGCGAGGGGAAATTGAATTCGGTGCTGTCCAGTAGTGGACCGGCCGTGGAGAGATTGCGATTCGCAGGAGCGATTTTGTTTGGAGAGGTTTGGGGGCGTTTCATTCGCGCAGCTAAAAGTTTCTCGGAAATGTTCACAACTTATTCACATTCAATCCTTCTCTGCCCCGCCAGCGGGCTTGAGACTAGAAATCGCCGCTAAAATCGACAAGAAAAAAATGAATTTTATTTTTATCGGACCAAAAAAAATTTCTTGACTGAAAAACCAAAGTGAGCCTCTCCGCGGAGCGACGATAATTTGAGGCCGCGCTGCCAGTTGACTCCGAAAGTCCGCCGGTCGGACGGACTCGTCCTGTGGCGAGTTTTCGCGAGTTGACCGAATTGGCGCGCGCGCGCATTTTTGCGACTCCAGCGTGGTTGAGGGAATGTTCGGCGAATCGAAAATGCAGAAACGCGAACGCAAATGACGAATCGGAAAACGGACAGCGTCATCTTTTCCATCCGGAGCCGCGCAGTCCGGCGCATTCTTCCCACTGCTTTGATTGCTTTCTGTTTTTTGGGATCATCCGCACAGGCTCTCGAAGAGCTGTTGCCGCCGTTCGGTTTTCGTTGGAACGACTCCATGGCGCGCGTGGAAGCGGTGTTGCATGGCGCGAAGGCCAAAATTGTATCGCGCGAGAAAAAAGAAAACCGAGAGGTCTGGACGGTGGAAGGCCTGGTGCATCCGGGTTTAAAGCGCACCCTTTTTACCTTCAAACAACGGGGACTGCTTGAAGTGGAGTTGCAATATGAATATCCGGACTGGACCATCGAGCGCTACAACCAGCGGATGGGAGAAATTCGCAGATACTTCGATGAGAAGTACGGAACGGGAAAATTGGTCTCCCGTTCTCGCGATACCGACACCGACGTGATCCAGACGCTGGTTGGCTATCAATGGATGGTCGGCGCAACCATGCTCGAATTGTTCTATTTCTCAGCGCAACACGACGCGCTCGTTTACCGGACCATCAGTGTGGATTACAAAGCGCTGTAGTTTTCCCTCGTACTCTACTCGTATTCTTATTCCTAATTGCGAATACAAATAGGAATACGATGAGAATTAAGATTAAGGCTACAACGTCGTCTCGGTCACCAGCGATTGTTGTTCCTGCGGACGAATCCGTTTGCCGCGCCTGGTTTCCTCTTGCATCCGCCTCAGCCGACTCGACAAGGCGGCTTTTGCCGCTGAATTCATTCGATCAATAAAGAGGATCCCATAAAGATGATCGAATTCATGTTGGATCACGCGCGACAACAAGCCACTCGCTTCGATCTCGACATTGTCGCCTTCCAAAGTTTGCGCGCGCGCAACCACCGACTTCGGCCGTTCGATGTCGCCAGAGATCTCGGGAAAACTTAAGCAGCCTTCCACTCCCACCTCTGTTTCGCCGCGCAACTCGATCTCAGGATTGATCAACACCAGTGGCATCTCAGCTACTGGATCGACATTCTGGCCATTCAATTTCATGGTGCTTGGCCGATCTTCGACCTGCGAAACGTCGAGCACCGTGAGTTGTAAAGCTTCACCGATTTGCTGGGCCGCCAGGCCCACACCGTGGACAGCGTGCATTGTCTCGATCATGTTCACAGCAAGTTCGCGAATCCGATCGTCGATCTTCTCGATCCGTTTGCCCTTCGCCCGTAGGATCGGGTCGCCATACTGCAAGATCGACAAGATCATTTCTCTTCTCGAGTAAAGGCCGGCAAGTTTCTCACCCCCGCCAGCTTCAGCGCGTCCATCACTTTGATGATCGCCCCGAACGAGGCTTTTCTGTCTGCCTGCAGCGCGAGCGTTGATTTCCGCCCCTCGGGCAAATCGCGCACTGCGCCCTCCAGCGTGTCCACGCTTATGGCTCGTCCGTCCAGTTTGATGTCGTCATTTTCATCGACACTGACAATCGCGTGTTCGAGTTCAGCCGGCAGCTTCTTCGCTGTTTTGGACTCCGGCAGATTAATCTGAACCTCCGGCTGGTCTTTCTTAAATGTCGTCGAGACGACAAAGAAGATCAGCAGTATGATGAGAATATCGACGAGTGAAACAATGATAATGAGGGGCGCCCGCCGTTTTCGCACTGCAAAGTTCATGGAATGAAATTCGCCGCTCGTTTCACGCTACCGGCGTCGGTACCTGTGAGGCGGGGGACGGTTGTGCTCTCTCGAATTCGCGCGGGGAGCGGCCGTAATAGCATTTGTTAATTAACTCGACGACCAGCGTTTCCATCTCCACCGACATCACTTCTACTTTTCTCGAGAAATAGGTGAACCCGATCAGGGTCGGCACCGCGATCGAAAGCCCGAAAACGGTTGCATTCAATGCCTCAGCGATGCCGAGCGCAATCTGGCGCGTGTCCGATGCGCCCGAGCTCAATCCGAGATGGGAAAAAACATGCACCAGTCCCGAAACCGCGCCGATCAAACCGAGGAGAGGCGCGATCCCTACAATGACTTCCAGAACGATGAGACCTCTTTCCAGGCGCACCATCTCGTGACGCGCACGGGTTTGAACCACTTCCACGTTTTCCGAGCGCGGCCCGCGCAAATGTTGCAACGCGACACGCGTGATCTGCGCGAGTGAGGAGCGATCATGATGCACAAGGCGTGAGAGCCGCTCGGGGCTTCCGCCTGGTACCAAACGTTCTATTTCGTCCTCAATTGCCGGCGGCATGACCTTTTTCTCTCTCAAGGCGAGGCCGCGTAAAATCATTGTGGTCACCGAGACAATCGAGCAGGCCAGTAGCGGCCACATAAAAAGACCGCCCCGCGCGAGGAATCCGAGCACGATCTTCACGATTCCCGTCGTTTCGGCAATGATCCAGGCGGCAATCATCAATTTGGATAAATGGTGAAAGTGAATCCGTCCACTTCTAGGCCCTCGGATGGCAACGTGTTCGCCACATCCTCGGGAATCGGCGGAAGTTGTGCCTCGAGCACCGATTGCAAGCAGACATTGGCGAATGCCTCGTTCGAACTGTTCTCAATAATTTTCAGAGCCTTCACTTGTCCGCTTCGATCGATGTAAAATCGAAGCCGCAGTGTGCCGATATTAATTAAATCACGCTTGTGATCCACATACGCGTACCAACGCGATCCAACTGCATCTTTCAAAATTTTTTCGTAGCGGCCAAGCGGCGTGCCCAGCGCGTTAACCGAGGAAATTCCGCGATTGGTGATGTTTCCTGAGATGTGGGTTCGCTCTTTTAAGGGCTGATATGCGGAGCGCGGTTGCGCCGCAACCGCGGACGCGGCTGCCGGAGTAGATCTCGCGGTTAACATCGCAAATTGCTCCGCTGCGGTCACCGGACCAGGTCTCGTCTGCGGCGCCGCCGAGGGACTTGGATTTTCTTGCGGTACTGCGCTCGGTTGCGGTTGTGCCCCATTCATCTGGAGCGAGTACGGATGTGTTTCCAAATCGACAAACGGCCGATCTTTTCCCATTTGCGACGGCAGTGGCGCTTCGCCGCTCGCGGGAAGTTCGCTCGCCGCAATGGAGTTGGCATTCGATTCAAATGTCTTTTCCCTCGGCGCCTCGGCCGATTTTTTTGACTCGTCGGTCTCGATAAACGCAGGATTCTTCGAGACTAGCTGCGCTGGCGAAAGATCGACAAACGTGAGTTCAACCGGCTTTTCGTCGAACGGAGTCGCCGGCGAGAAAACTCCGCTTAACGCAGCAAGCAGGCATGCGACTGCCAAATGAAGGAAGATGGCTGCCAGCAGTGCCAGCAAAACCGTTCGCGCGTCATAGTCGTGATCGAGCGTTCGGCTGCCTGACCGAGCGAACATGAAATCGGCCGTCGTCATGAGAGCGGTCTGGTAATAATGGTAAACGAATTCAGGCTCAGAGATTCCTCAGTTCAAAGCCTCAACATTATCCCAGCCCCACGTCGCTGACAACTTGCGCGGCTGTAACATTGCCACCCTTACTCCCGCTCTTGCCCGCTTGCCGGTGCATCGCACCGCGGCGAAATCGTCGGCCACAGACAAAATATTCCTCGCCGCTTGCGAAATTCTTTGGATTGGGTAGCGCACGCGTCTCGCGTGTTGGTTTTGGCGTCGCGCCGAAACAGTCTTTGTCTAGGTTCGATCCCTCTGAGAGGAAGGTGTTGTTGAAACCGGGGGGAGGTTCGGCCTTTAAAGAAAAGCTCGTGATCGCGAGGACGCGCTCACCGGCACGCCCGACGCGTGCGCTAGCCGGAACTCCACGCAAAATTCGCGCGCCGAAGATCTCGTTTGCAATTGGGCTTGTGGTGGTTCGAAGCGTACTTAAAAGAGAAGTATGGTTTCCTGTTACGTTTACGTTGCTCCCGGAGCAAAGCCGAAATAGGCGAAATACCTTTCGTCTAAATGTTATGGATCGCGCCGCGCTCATTCTGCTCTGGACAATGGCTCTTTCAGGTGCGCAGCGCATTCCACTTGGCGTGGAGCGCTCCATAAACCTTGGCTACGGATTCCACCGGGACATCATTGCTGAGCCGGCGCCACCGAACACGCACGTTTTCGAGAGCGTTGGTCACTTCGATTACCTATTCTACGGCAAGCAAAAGTTAGCAGCCTTAAACGGGTGCGAGTGCCTACTCGCACATGCCATCGTGTATCAAGAAGGTCCCACCGGAAACACGTTCTTGACTTCAAGGTGCTGGGTAGCTGAGCTTGTGTCTCGTTAGCGAAAAAAGAATCTCGCTATGCCCCTGGAACTTAGGCCGAATTGCGAGTGCTGCGATCGAGACCTGCCTCCTGATTCGAAGGAAGCTTACATCTGCACATTCGAGTGCACGTATTGTCTCGATTGCGCGTCCAAAAAGCTCGGCTTCGTTTGTGCTAATTGTGGTGGAGAACTGGTGAGAAGGCCCATCAGGCCAGCGGCCCAGCTAGCGAAGAATCCAGCGTCAACCGTCAGGGTGATTCGTTCACAGCCCTGTATTCCCGCGGGTTGAGAGTGGCACGCGAGCAACATAAGTCGCCACCGAAACCCGAGGCGAAATTTTGTTTCAGGACGTTTCACGCCAGTGCTTCAAAAACTCATGATGCAAGCTAAATTACCTTATGAGCGTGCAAGTTTATGGATGCAATCACGTCGCCGTTGAAGTGGACGACATCAAAAAGGCCGTCGCGTTTTACAAAGATGTTTTCAATCTCGAACAAATGAGGGGCGGCGAGGGCGACGCCTTTTTCAAACTCGGCGAGCACCAGTTTCTCGCCATTTTCGAGGTAGAAAAAGTTCAACCCTCCAATATGCGCCATTTCGGGATCATGGTGCGCGATGAACACCAACTGGCCGAGGTGCGCAAGAAACTCACCGGCAAATACAAATTAAAACTCGAACCGCCGTTCCGGTGCGATTTTCGCGATCCGTGGGGCAACCGGATTCAGGTGGTCGATCTTCACGATGAATCGTTGATCTGGCTTTTGCCTTATCGCGAAGCGCAAAAGGCCGGAGTGAAATTCGGAGCGACGCCGTGAAGATGCCTCTCAAACTGGAACGCTGCACGATTCGTGATTGGCGTGCTGACGATGCGGCGTCACTGGCGAAGAATGCGAACAATCGCAAGATCTGGCTGGGGCTGCGCGATCTGTTTCCGCATCCTTACACAATCAACGACGCGAATGAATTCCTGCAGCGCGCCATGAGCGCGCAGCCTGCCACCAGTTTTTGCATCGATATCGGCGGAGCAGCCGTCGGCGGGATCGGCATTCGCATCGGCGAAGATGTTCATTGCCATCGCGCCGAGCTTGGTTACTGGCTGAGCGAAGATTTCTGGGGACACGGCATCACTAGTGAAGCCGTGCCGGCGTTTACCGATTATTGTTTCGCGAACTTCGATCTGCACCGCATTTACGCCGAGCCGTACGCTAATAATCCCGCCTCTGCTCGAGTTCTGGAAAAGAGCGGTTTTGTTTTGGAAGGGCGTTTGCGGAAAAACGTGGTCAAAGACGGACAAGTGCTCGATTCCCTTCTTTACGCCAAGACGAAGTAGAAATTTCGAATCGCGTTTTGACGTAGAGACGCTCACCGCGGCGAGTAAGCTGAAGAGGTCATGAGTTGCGCGTGAGAACACGCGCCTCTACAGCTATAGCGTGATTTCGTTTATCGTTCCTGCTTATAACGAAGAATCAGAGCTTTCCTCGACGCTCAAGGCGCTTGGCGCTTCAGCGGAGAGTGCGAATCAGCGGTACGAAATCATCGTGGCTGATGACGCTTCGACTGATGCGACGGCGGTAATCGCGGTGCAGGCAGGCGCGAAAGTAATATCGATCAACCGGCGTCAGATCGCGGCGGCGCGCAACGCCGGCGCGGGCACTGCGCGGGGCGAGTATCTGTTCTTTGTGGATGCGGATACGCGAATCAATCCGGTACACATTACCGAAGCGATTGCTGCACTGGAAGCCGGTTACGCCGGTGGCAGCGCGCGTGTGATGATCGATGGCGCGATTCCGTTGTGGGCCCGCGTTTTTGTGCGCGCGTTTTGCACACTGTATTTCGGGGTCAATCTGGGTGCGGGGGCATTTCTTTTCACCAGCCGGCGCAATTTCGATTTAATTGGCGGGTTCGATGAGCGCTATTTTGCCGGTGAAGAAGTTTATTTCAGCCTGGCGCTGAAGAAACTTGGCCGCTTCAAGGTGCTGCGGGAGCCCATCCTGACATCAGGCCGCAAATTGCGGATGTATCCAGCGAAACAAATTCTCCTCAACCTGTTTGCGGTTATCGTTCGCGGACCGGGCGTGATTCGCTCCCGTGCGAAACTGGAGATGTGGTACGACGGCAAACGCGAGAGCGGCGCTGCGATGTGATTCGTCAGGTCGGCCAGGTAAACGTAAAGCGTTTAAGCGTCACCAAAATTTGACGAATTTCCTCATGCACTGAAGCTTTTCGCGCTCGCGTCGTTTTTAATGAAACGCTATCTGCCTTTTATCATTGTAGGTGCAGTCGCATTGGCCACACTCGGGAGCGGAGCGATGCTGTATCGGGCCAAACGGCCGCATCTTCTGACGATTCCCACAGACAAAAACGTGTCTGGCAAAGGCGCAGCCGAATCGGTTCATGTTCGCGGTAACCCGGACGCTCCTGTCACGCTGGAAGAATTTGGCGATTTCCAGTGTCCACCCTGCGGCAGCATGGCGGGTTTCATTGACCGGCTCCTGAAGGAGTATCATCCAAATTTAAAAGTCATTTTTCGCAATTTCCCGCTCCCAGTGCACAAGTTTGCGCGCGAGGCTGCGTTGGCTGCCGAAGCAGCCGGTCTGCAAGGCCATTACTGGGAAATGCACGAGGTGTTATATCGGGAGCAGGCTGTTTGGAGCAAAGCCGACAACGCGCAGGAGCTCTTCCATTCGTATGCGGGAATGCTCGGACTTAATCTAGATCAGTTCAAAAAAGACATGCAAAGCGAAAAAGTCAGGGAGCGCGTTGACTCCGATCAAGAGCGCGGCAACTCGCTGGGAGTGAAGAGCACTCCGACTGTTTTTATCAATAATCAAGAGGTGGCACCGAACGAGAAAACGCCTAATGGCCTGCGGGCAACGATCAATGCCGCCTTGAAACAAAAGCCATCAAAGGCGTGACCGCCTCGCGATTCCGAGTTATCCTCTACACGATCACGGCGATCGTTTCGTTGGCCGGCCTGGCAGACGCAACCTACCTCACTGTACAAGCGCTGACCGGAGAGACGCTCGTCTGCGGAGGATCTCCGGATTGTTTCCGTGTGCTGGGCAGTTCATATGCGAGGGTCGCTGGAATGCCGGTGGCGGCGTTCGGCTCTCTCGGTTACTTCTGCGTATTCAGCCTGGCCACGTTCGCGGCTTTCGGGTACACGCGCGCGGGGGCGCTTCTTACGCTGCTCGTCTGTGCGATGTTTCTCGTTACTCTTTGGCTGCTGTATGTGCAGGCCTTTGTGTTACACGCTTACTGTCGCTATTGCTTGTTCTCTGCTGCAACCACGTTTTTACTCGCTGGTTTAGTGATTGCCATCCCACCGTCGCGGGCCTCTCCGTCTCATAACCCGTATAGAACATATAAACCTAATGTGTAAAACCCCGTGCCGACTCGTTGGATCGATCGCATCTGCTTGTTTAGTTTATTTTACCGCTAACCATTCGACGCTGGCGCAGTCGGCACTTTACGAGGAACCGATCGTCATCACCGGCGAGGAAGTACCTAGCGCGTACGGCGCGCCGCCGGGAATTTCGCGCACACGCTTTTCGCCACTCGTTACCGCATATGTTTTGCCCCCAGGCGCTATTTACAGCGGGATAACTTACGAAGGTGATGTTTTCCGGCATGGGCCGCCCGACCATCTCTTCACCGAAGAAGTCGAACTCGGGCTGCCGCATCGGCTTGGCGTGGCATTTGAGTTGTCTCAAGAGCGCTTCGATGGCGATTTTCAAAACAAGAGTTTCAGTGTCGAACTACGCTACGCGCTCGCAGATTGGAACAAGGTTCCATTGAATCCGACACTGTTTGCTGAATACAAATTTGGCACAGGTCGCATCTTGCATGAGGAGCGTCCCCCGGAAGAGGAAATGGCGATCGAGGAAATGGCCCGGCTCCGACATCTCAACCTCGAATCAATCGGCGAAGAAGTTCCGACGGCGGAGGAAGCAAAACCCAAAATGCCTGATGCGTACGAGTTCAGACTTTTACTGGCAGAAGATTTCTCTGAGCGAATCGAATGGGCAATGAATTGGTTTTTTGAACAGGAAATCGGTTTAGATCGCGGCCGCGAGTGGGGGTTCGCCCAGAGCGCGGTGATCCCATTTTGGCTTGAGCACGAACGGCTCAAAGCTGGAGTGGAAATGCAGTATCGTAATTTTACAGACAAGGACACTCGTGGCGATCCGATTCATACTTTCGTCGTCGGCCCGACCATCGCATGGAAACCAACGCACAACATGCGCTTCGACGTATCGCCTCTTCTCGGGTGCACGGAGGACTCGCCGGGAGTGCAAGTCTTCGCCATCTTCTCGATGTTGTTCGGACCGGGCGGACCGGAAACCGAGGCCGAAGCGCCCGCTTCTACGCGTAATCGCTAACGTTTCCTTAACTGTTGTAGCGGCCGTCTGTGAGCGCCGGAAAATGCTGCAGCCGACACGGCTGCCTCTACAGTTTCTTGACCGCGTTCGGTCGCACCGATAGTTTCGTTTTCGGAAAGGAGCTCGTTGGTGAAGACCGAGGTATCGATCGAATACTGCGTCGTTTGAAACTACACGCCGAAGGCCGTCAGTTTGGCGACCAAAATTCTTGAGCTCGGCGAGCGCATCAAGTCGCTCACGCTGATTCCCTCAAGCGGCGGCGCTTTCGAGGTTCGCGCCAATGGCAAACTGCTCCATTCCAAACTCGATTCCGGGGACTGGCCGGACTTCGACGATATCGTTAAGGCGATCAAAAAAGCAAAATAGTCCAGGACATTCGTTGTTGGACGCCTCCTCACGATTTATTGGAGTTGGGCGCGGCGCGTCTGACGTTCAAAAGCGGCGTGAAGCCGCCGCACTCCAAGGCGCGCTCCGCGCGCGAAAAGTTCGAGGGTGGATGTTGGACGTTGGGCGTTGGACGTTTTCTTTTTCTAGGAGAGTGAAGGGTGCCTGGTGGCCCTCGCGGTCTTCAAAACCGTCGTCGCCGCGCAAGTGGCAAGGTAGGTTCGATTCCTATCCTCTCCGCCATTTCAAGTTTGATGGACGATGTTTGAGGTTTGATTTGTTCTTCGCAGCCAAGATTTCACATCAAACATCAACCCTCAAACATCAACCATTTAAGGAAGGGGGTGACCTCGATGTCGCGTGAGCAAATTCGCAAACTGACTTCGCTCTCATCGTGTGCCGGGTGAGCGTCGAAGTTGAGCCAACAGGCCCTGCGACAAGTTTTGCCGCAGCTTCCAACTTCCCTCGATGGAAAGGTAATCGTGAACTCGAACACGTTCGACGACGCCGGCGTTTATCGTCTGGATCGACATCGTGCCCTGGTGCAGACGGTTGATTTTTTCACACCCATCGTGGACGACCCATTTTCCTACGGGCAAATCGCCGCGGCCAATTCGCTCTCCGACATCTTTGCAATGGGCGGCCGCCCGTTGACCGCGCTCAACATCGTTGGTTTCCCTGCTGATCTGGTTCGACCCAAAGTCGTTTCGGCCATTTTGCGCGGCGGCATGGCCAAGGCAGCCGAGGTCGGTTGCGCTATCATCGGTGGCCATTCCATTCGCAATGCCGAACCCATTTATGGTCTGGCCGTCACGGGAATTGTGGATGTTCACCGCGTTACTACAAACGCGAACGCGCGTCCCGGCGATCTGTTGGTTCTGACGAAACCGCTCGGCACTGGCATCGCCACTACTGCGATCAAACGCGGAATTGCTTCGCGCCTGCTCCAGCAAAAAGTGGTCGCCCTGATGTCGAAGATCAACACCGCTGGCGCCGAACTTGCCGAACGCCACCTGGTCCGCGCCGCCACCGATATCACCGGCTACGGATTGATGGGTCATTTGATTTCACTCTGCCGCGCCAGTCGAGTTTCTGCCGAAGTCGACCCCAGCGCAGTGCCAATGATCAGCAAGGAGATCGGCGCCCTTATCGAACTGGGCTGCGTCCCTAAAGGAAGTCGCCAAAATCTTTATGCCACAACTGTGGCTGTTGACTGGAGCGATACAGATGGAGCGCGCAAAATTCTTCTGACAGATGCGCAGACCAGCGGCGGATTACTGCTTTGTGTCGCTGAGGCCAAACTGGAGAAAGTGCTAAAGATTTTGCGCGAGGCGCGCACACTGTGCGCCGCTGTGATTGGCAAAATCGTTCCCCGCCGCTCCCGAAAGGGTTCGGGATTAATATGCACGACCAAGTAAAACGCCTGTCGCGAAGGGAAATTCCCTCGGTAAACAAAGTTCTCGTTGCCCTCGGGCGCTGCGATTTGCCGCGTCCCGTGATTGTGGACCTGATCCGGCGCGAACTTTCCAAGGTTCGCGCTGCCGAGAAAATCCCGGCATTCGAACCGATTGTGGAGCTTGTTCGTCGTTCGGTTGAAGAACTTTGCGCTAGCAGGCTTCAGCCGGTCATCAATGGAACCGGAATTGTCATTCATACGAATTTCGGCCGCGCGCCGCTTGCCAGCGAGGCAATCCGCGCACTGAAGCAAATCGGATCAGGTTACTCGAATCTTGAATACGATCTGGTGGCAGGCGAGCGTGGTCACCGCGGCACTTACATTGAGACTGCGCTCGCGCGGATTTGCGAAGCGGAAGCGGCCGCAGTCGTCAACAATTGTGCGGCCGCGTTGGTGCTGATCGTCCAGCATTTCGCCCAAGGAAACACCGAACGCCCAACATCGAACGCTCAACGTCGAACGGAGGTAGTCATCTCGCGCGGCGAAATGGTCCAGATTGGCGGTGGATTTCGGATTGGCGAAATCATTCAAGCGACCGGAGCAGAGTTACGCGAGGTCGGCGCTACGAACAAAACCACCGTAAACGATTACGCGAGAGCCATCGGTCCCAAGACCGCAATGATCCTGAAAGTTCATCGTAGTAATTTTTTCATGAGCGGTTTTGTCGAGTCACCACCGTCGGAGAAGATTAGCGCGCTGGCCCGAAACAAGCGCGTTCCGTTTGTCGAGGATCTGGGAAGCGGAGTCGTTGTTGCAACCGAAGAGTTGGGAATTGCCGACCACGAGCCGACTCCCGCTGAAGCGTTGAAAAGCGGCGCCGATCTTGTTTGTTTCAGCGGCGACAAATTATTTGGCGGCCCGCAAGCGGGAATTTTCGCTGGAACGAAACGGTTCGTCGCCGCATTGAGACGCGAACCGCTGTTTCGCGCGCTGCGCTGCGATAAACTCTGCCTCGCCGCTCTGCAATCGACTGTCGATCTTCACCTCAGCAAAGCGACCGCCAAAATCCCGGCCCTGGCGCTCCTGCGAATTTCGGAGGATGAATTGCGCGTCCGCGGTGCCGCGATTTGTGCGCGATTGCAGGGCTTGCCACTAACAATTGCGATCGGCCGCGGCAAGGCCAAAGCCGGCGGCGGCACCTTACCGAAGTTAAGCATGCCGTCTGTTACAATGGACATCGTTCCCGAGAACGCATCGCTGGCGGATTTCGCTGCGAGTCTCCGCGCATCGAATCCGCCACTTATCGGCTACATTGCGGACGACCGATTCAAACTCGATCTGCGTACCATTGTTCCTCGACAGGACGATCTTGTAGTCGAAGCGATTCGCGGTGCATGCATCAGCGACAAGTAATCATCACGAAGATCACGAAGGACCCGGACATGGAGTTTGATGAGTTGTCGCGCAAAGTGATCGGGTGCGCCCTCGAAGTGCATCGCAATCTCGGGCCGAGTTTATGGAGTCAACATATCGTCAATGCTTGGCGTGTGAACCTTCACATGCTGGGATTCCATTCCAGATGGAGCTTCCATTGCCGGCTCGCTACAAAAGGAATGCTGCTCGATTGCGGGTACCGAATCGACCTGCTCGTAAGTGGCGACCTGATTGTGGAAATCAAGTGCATTGAAACTCTGCTCCCGATTCATCAGGCGCAAATTCTTACGTACATGCGACTGTCGAAAATTCCGGTCGGCTTGATGATCAACTTTAACGTCACAAAGTTGCAGAATGGAATCCAACGTTTCGTCTTGTAGCCCTTCGTGCGCTTCGTGTCCTTCGTGGTTAAAAAAAAAGGCGTGACCACTCGCCATTTCATCATCGCCACCGCAGGTCACGTCGATCACGGCAAGAGCGCGCTGGTTAAGGCGCTGACCGGAACCGATCCCGACCGCTTACCGGAAGAGAAAGCGCGCGGAATTACTATCGACCTGGGTTTCGCCGAACTGAATCTCACCGGCCCTGACGGCGAGAAATTCCACGTCGGAATTGTCGATGTTCCGGGTCACGAAGATTTCGTGCGCAACATGCTCGCCGGTGTCGGCTCGGTCGATCTCGCGTTGCTGGTCGTCGCGGCAGACGACGGCTGGATGCCGCAAACGGAAGAACATTTGCAAATTCTAAGTTATCTCGGCGTTCAGCGCATCGCTGTCGCGCTCACCAAATGCGATTTGGGAAACGTCGAGACCGTCGCTACTCAAACCCGTGAGGAGTTGGAACGAACTCCATTCACCAGTTGCCAAATCGTTCCGACGTCCGTCCGCACTGGTGAAGGAATCAGAGATTTGAATAGCGCACTCGCATCCGAGTTGGCGCAGTTGCGGCCACCGTGCGATATCGGAAAGCCGAGGCTTTTCGTCGATCGCGCATTTGTGCTTCGCGGCGTCGGAACAGTCGTCACCGGCACGCTGAGCGGCGGTTCAATTCGGCGCGGCCAGGATGTCGTCGTCCAGCCCCGAAATATTTCAGCTCGGGTTCGTTCCATTCAAAACCACGGCCGCGATATCGAAATGGCTCAGCCGGGAATGCGCACGGCCATGAATCTGCCCGATGTCTCAATTGGCGAGAAGGAAATGCAACGCGGCGATCTCATTACCGTTCAGGGCCTCGGTAATCCGAACGCAATAATTGACGTGCTTATAGAAAGATCGCCGCGACTAAAGCGAAACTCTCCTGCAGCGCGTCCAATCAAGAACGGCAGTTCTGTTCAAGTTCATTTTGGAACCAGTCGCACGGCCGCGAAAATCACATTATTCGACGGACCTGCGCTTGGAGCGGCCCAAAGCGCAATTGCTCAGTTGCGACTCGATTCACCGATTCTTGCGTTTCTTGGCGATCGGTTTGTCCTGCGCGATTCTTCCGAACAAAACACCATTGCCGGCGGCACCGTGCTCGATCCCGACGCCGATCGCGCCAATTTCCGCTCTGCCGCACACATTCAGTTGTTAAGAGAGCGCGCGACCGCACCGCAGGACGTCAACGTTTGCGTGCGGTCCCAGCTTAGACGTAATGGATTCGCCGAATCCAAGACGCTGCTGTTGAAATCGAACTTCGGCGCCGATGAAATCGGTGAGGCACTGTCTCGGCTGAAACAGCATGGCGAGATCGTCCTGGCCGGCGATATCGCCGGCGACGCATCTTACTGGCACGATGTGATCGATAGAGCAGCCAGGTTGATTGACCGAGCCCATGAAAAAAATCCCGAGCGCCGTGGACTCGATGTATCGGAGCTTCGGACAGAGTTAGAAATCCAGCCCGAGAAATTGTTTAGCGCAGTAATTTCAGAGCTAACCCGAATCGGTTTTGTTCGTTCCGAAAATCAAATTGCTCGCGTCAGCCACCGTCCATTGCTGCCGCCGGAATTCGTATCGGCCGCCGAAAACATTCGCGCTACGCTCTCGGCCAGACGTTTTGATCCTCCCGACCGCACAGCGTTTTCGGAAGATCGAAATCTTCAGCAGGCATTGCGTTTTTTAATCGATCAAGGTGAAATCGTTGATATCAGCAGGGAGATCGTTGTTCTTCGCGACGCTGCCGAGCAGATGCAGGATGCAGTCATCCAGTTTCTATCCGAAAAGGGGTCCGCCACCGCCAGTCAGATTCGACAGAAAATTGGCACCACCCGCCGCGTAATCATCCCGTTTCTGGAATACTTGGATCGCATGGGTGTGACCCGGCGCATCGGAGATGAACGTGTGCTCGCGAAGAAATCAGCAGGCGCTAAATTGGCCGATGCCCCGAGCGCGCAGCAAACCTGAACTACATTCGCCGCGCGTATCGCTGCACATCGGAGCGTCGCCGGAAGCGGCGTGGGAGAACGTAGTCAGGCATTGGTTTGAAAAGATCGCTGCCCGGGCCTTGGAGGATCAGCAACCCGCGGCTGTCGTCACAGCGTCTCGCAGCCAGGCGTATTTTTTTCGGAGTCGCCTGCTCCGCGAAGGTAAATCCCTGGTCGCGGTGAAATTTCTCTCGCCACCGCAGCTGCGGGAACTATTGCGTCGCCACTGTGACCTGCAGGTGCCGCTGCGCGAGCATCTTCGTCTCCTTCTCGCCGTCACCGCCGAACAATTCACGAGCAAAAGCAGCGGTGATGAAACACTGCCCGTCGCAAAATCCATCGCTCGGGATCCTGATCGTTTTCTCCACGCGATTGACCAACTGCGCGCCGCCGGCTGGACTTTTGATGAGATCGACTCGCCCGCGTTGCGCGAAATCGCCACGCGATTCGAAGAACAAGTGCGCGAATGCGGCTTCACTTTCGGTTACGACGCGGATCGCGTCGTGCTCGCGGATGCCCGGAAGTTTCAGCCGCTGTTTAGCAATTTACTCGTGTTCGGATTCGACGCAGCACATTGGCCGCTCTGGCCGTTACTTCATGCTGCGACACTGTCCGCGGGCGAGACCAGTGTTGTATTGAGCAATCCGCGCGATGCCGCCTGTGATCTCGACGAAACCTGGATCGGAACATGGGAGGAAACTTTTGGGCCGGCAGAGGTAATTCCGCTGACCAATGGAAGAGCGACAGCCTCAGTAACAGAAACCTTACCGGTTCCGGCCTCGAACGTTCATTTTGTTATTGGTCGTGATACGACGCAGCAAGCGCGCGCGATCGTCGCTCTCGCCGCAAAATTCCTGGCCGATCCACGTTGCGAACGGCTCGGCATTTTGTTCTCAGGACCGGGCGCGCTTGCGCGTTTGGTCGCGACCTTTCTCCAATCAGCCGGAATTGTGCACAACGACGCTATCGCGCATCTCGCGCCGAGTGCCTTCGACGATGACGCCTGGCGTGCATGGCTCGAGCTGCAACAAACGCCACGGCTAAAACCGCTGTTTCGATTTCTTCGTGCTACTGAGGGGCAGACCTTCGACGAATTGTCCGTCTTGCAGATACAAGAGACCCTGTGCCGCGGTTACAAGAATGTGCTTATCGACGACATTGAGCTGCTGCGCGATTACTGCGAGAGCAGCCCCGAGTTGCGGCACGGCAACGCTGTCGCGCGCGAGCTGCAGAAAATCCGGTTTCTCCCCGAGAGCGCGTCACTCGCCGAATTTCTATCACAAACGCGAGCAATCTTTTCTAAGCTCGGCTGGAAAGAACGTTGGAACGAAGTCGAGCGATTTAGTCGCAGTTGGAGAGATCGGCTATCGACGAAATTTTCAAAGAATTCCTATTTGCGATGGCTGCGGGAACTTCTTGGCGCGCCGTCACTCGAGCGCGACGATCTGGGCGCACATCCATACGCGCGCGTGCACCTGCTCGCTAGCACGGACGCAGAGGGCCAGCCGTGGTCGCATCTGATTTTTGCCGGACTAAACGATGAAGCATGGCCGGGTTTCGACGGCGAGCTTGCCTTCGTCCGGGACGAGCAGATCGAGGATCTTAATCGACAGAATACGACGCTGAACCGGCGCGCGTCGAAACGCGGCCGGCAAGGGGAAGGTCATTGGAGCGTGCGTGAAAGGAAGACCCTGCTCCTTGGTCCCAAGGAGCAACGACAGATCCGCCGGAGGCAACTTCTCAGCCTCGTGGAATCTGTAAGCGAAGCCATCGGCGCGAGCGCGAGCCTGTATTCTGAAGCAACGCCGAGTCGAATCGCGAACCCGAGCGAATTTTTTTCCTGGATTTACTTCAACGCACACAGTCGTGGAGTTTCGCAGCAGACACTCCACTCACTGGAAGAGCGAACCCGCGATTGGTTGAAGGATTGGTCTCCCGCGGATGCGCAAAAAGTCGACTCGATCAACGTTGGCCGGACACGATACGCGTTCGATGCACGCCGGCGGTTGCGGCCGGCGGGCGAATACGAATTCGCACTTCGGAGTCCAGCCAATGAGCAAAAATCGCTGCGTGTCACCCAGTGGGAGCAAGCGTTGCGCTGCCCGGCCATCGTTTGGATGGAAATTTTTCTCGGCGTCGCGCCCGATGATTACAACGGCGATGCCTGGGCAGGTGCGACCGGACAATGGGTCCATCGCTGGCTCGCGGACAGCGTCCGAAACGGCGGAGTGCGAAAATTTGTCGAAGTGAATCGCGCCGATGAAATCCGTCAGCGCATTTCGCAGGAGGCCCGCGAGCTTCGCGAACACGTCGCGGCGCTTTGCGCGAGGCGTAGCAAAGTTCTTCCAGATTGGTGGCGCTCCGGCTGGAGCAACGCGCTTTACATCGCCGATTGTCTCGCTGCAAAAGTTTCTGATCTCCACGACTGGTCGGAAATGGCAGTCGAATGGCCGCTTGGGGAGCCAACTCTAATTCCATTGAGCGTGAACGAGACGCTGCGAGTTCGCGGCCGGATTGATCTCATTCTTGCGCGTCGGAAATCTCAGCAATCGCAAATCGGCTACGAAGACTTCTGGGTTGTCGATTACAAAACAGGACGGCAGCGGGGCTTTAATTTGAAAGAGCTGCGACGTAACGACACGCCCAAGCGAAAATTTCACAAGCAATTGATCGAGGGCCGCGGCGTTCAGCTCGCGCTCTACGCGCTCGCGGTGCACGCGCGCGGCGCTGAGGATGTTCAACTGACGCTGCTTTCTCCGGCGGAACAGCTCGAACCGCAGTTTCATTTGGCCGATGTGCTCGCACAAAAAGATTTCTGGAAGGAGCTGCACCGGATGCAGGAAACGGGCGTCTTCGGAATGCTCGGCCCGATTCATGCCGATTTCGGATTCGTTAGAAGATATCCCCTCGCGACGCTGCCGATCGATATGGATCTGCTTGCAGAGAAATGGACGCTGACCCATCCAGCGTTCGTGCTTGAAGAGGAGGAGCAAGCGAAGTGACGACGATTGCCGACGATGCCGCGCGGCAGCGATTCGTTCAAGAATTGGATCGCAACTTCTCCGTCGTCGCTTCCGCTGGCTCTGGAAAAACGCGCGCGATCACTGATCGGATCGTTGAGATCGCGAAAGATTGGCAACGCGCGCTTGAATGGCTGCCGCAACTTGTCGTCGTGACTTACACGAATCGCGCTGCCGATGAAATGCAACAGCGAACGCGCCAGCGAATTCTCGAAGCCGGCTTGCCGCTGGAAACCGTGGAAGCGTTTGGCCGCGCGTTTTTCGGAACCATCCATGCGTTTTGCATGAAGCTGCTCGCGATGCATGGACATCATCTCGGTCTGCCGGCGAGACTCGAAACGATAACGGACGATGATGACCTGTGGAATGAGTTCGTCGAGCAACAAACGGAGATCGGTCATTCATTAGGCGAAGAAAATCGCCGTCTGCTGTTGCGCTTAATGCAGGCGCGACAATTGATGGAGCTCGCGCGAAAGCAGGACCACCACTTCATCCCGCCGCAATCGCTTGGACGGTGTCCCGAATGCGATTTCAGCAAAGTCGAAGCCGCGGCTGAAAACACGCAGGCAACAAACATTCCGAAGGCGAAGGCGCAACTGCGCGAATGGCTGCGGCGCTGGCGCGACACGGACGACTTCGCCCCCTGGCCAGCGTGCGCCACGGCAGCGAGAGACTTCACCGCGCTCTGGCGCGAAGCGTTTCGACCACTGCGCGAATGGGCAAGCGCGTGCGCGGCTTGCGTGGCGGCGGAATTGCAAAGCGATTACCGCGAGTTCCGTTTAGGTCGTGGCGCGATTACTTATCCGGACCAGGTCGCGCTCGCGGCCGAACTGTTGCGGCTGCCGGAGGTGGCGAAGCAGATTCGTAACAAACATTATCGGGTCCTTCTCGACGAAGCTCAGGATACAGATCCGCAGCAGTTTTTTGTCTTGCTCGAAATGACGCGGCCGGTGGATGCGCGCGGCGAATGGTTCCTCGCCGGAGCGAGTCCGATCGGCGGCGGACAAGATCGACATCAAGGACCTCGGGCCGGTCATTTCTCCATGGTCGGTGATTTTCAGCAGTCGATTTATCGCGATCCGAGCGACCTGAATCACTATCGCGAGCTTCATCGCGCGCTCATCGAAACGGGTGCGGCCGAAGAACTGACGTTCTCGGTGACATTCCGACTCGATCAGGCGCAGGTCGATTTCGTGAACGACACATTCGCGAAGATTCTGAACAACACTGACGGTCAGGTTGAGTTTGTTGAGCTCAGTCCGCGCCCGGAAATTTTGCCGGGACAAGTAATTCGGTTCGAGCTCGGCGATGATGTCGATCTTGAGCTAACCGAGACGCAACGCGCGCAGATCGAAGCTCAGCGTTTGGCGAAATGGATGCGCGACGCCGGGCTGGAAAAGCTGCGGGCGAGATGTTGGCGCGAAGTCGCGATTCTATGCCCACGCAAAGCGTGGTTGCGCGCGATTCGCGATGCGCTGCCCGAACAACAAATTCCGGTGGAGGTCCAGTCGGAAAGTGATCGTCAGGCCGAACATCCGGCGTACGCGTGGCTCGCGGCGTTGCTCGCGACCATGTCCGATCCAAATTCGAGCTACGAAATCGTGGGAGTGCTGAGAGAAGTGTTCGGAATCTCGGACGACGAGCTGGCGCGATTTGCTCAACGCGACGCCCGCAAATTTCAAATCGAGCGGAAAACCGCCGGACGGGGAGTTGTTGCCGACAGATTGAATCTGCTGACGCGAGTTCGCGAAGGTTTGCCCCACCAGCCGCTCTTCAGCGCAGTGCGCGAGATCGTGCGAATGACGCAGCTGCGCGAGCGATTACGCACTTTGCCGCGCGAAGAATTCGGCGATTCGGTGAACGAGCTGGACAAACTACTCAGCGCAGTGGCAGACGCGGAGGCGCGGCAGGAGTCGTTGGGCGATTTTGCGCTGACGCTTCGGCGCAACTTCGATAAGATCCGCGAAACTGAACCGGCGCAAGCTGATGCGATCCAGCTAATGACCGCGCATAAGGCGAAGGGATCGGAGTGGGACGCAGTCATTGTGCCGTTCCTCGCGCGCGAGGCGCGGCTCGGCGGGAACATTCGTTATCCGCTTGTTATTTCGGGCGAGCAACCGTTCATCGCGTTTGATCGGAGCGATCGCGCGGATCTGGAAGACGAGATGAAAAAGGTCCAGCGCCAGGAAATGGAACGGCTGCTTTACGTGGCGCTCACACGCGCGCGCCACACGCTCGTGTTCGCACTGGACCCTCAGTTGTTTCGAGGCAAGCGCGGCGTCCATAGCGATACGCAACTGAAATGGCTGCAAGCCGACGCGAACGAGGAGAACGCCGAAATCATCTTAAACCTTCCCGACGAAGCGACAGCTTGCGAGGAAACCGCTGCACATCACAAGGAACGCGCACCTGAATTGGTCGCTGACAGTTTACGCGCGCTGCGACTTGAGACTGGGTCGGTCGACATCGCACGGCAGAGAGCGGCTTCTATTATTGAGACAGTCACCCCGAGTCAGTTCGCGCCGGAAGAAGAACTCAGCGGAAGTCCAACCGTGGAGAAATGGATCGAGATCGAACCGGAATTGCGACCGCCGCGAATCGATAATCCAGCGAAGCGTTATGGAATTTGGTGGCACGATTTCGCCGAACAGATCGATTGGCGGCCTGAGCCGAAGAACTGGAGCGAAACTTTCGAGCGCAAGGTTTGTACGTCGCCGGATGTCGCACGCTCAAAGCGCGAGTGGCAGCTGTTGCAAAGGCATATCGAATCCGTGGATGGACTCGTGCACGTTCTGCGCGACGCCGATTTAGTTCGTCAGGAGATGCCGTTCTTCTGGCGAATGGGCGAGAATCAGTGTTTGGAAGGCATTATCGATCTTGCGTCTTTCAATCAGAAGGCGAACGGGGTTTTCATTCTCGACTGGAAAACCAACCAGATCGCGCGGAGTAAGATTGGCATCTTGCGCATGCAGTATCTTCCGCAAATTGCAGCCTATTGGAAAGCCGTCGCTGAAATAACGAACCAGCCAGTTAGCGCGGGAATTTATTCGACTACGACTGGCCAGCTTGTTGCTTATAGTGAAAATGAACTCGCAGAGGAATGGGAGCGCCTTCGCCGTCTGCACCCCAAAGATCTCGCTCGCGAAATTGAGGAGTCTTGGTAGCGCGAGCGTTTCGTTTCGGTAACTTCCTGGTCAATCGATTCATCGAAGCGTTGGGGCGACACGCTTCAAGACGTATCGAATTTTCAGAGGGACATTGACCTGATGAGCAAACCTCAAGACGGTCTAGTTTCGCGGTTTTTGAACCGGCCGATTTCGCGGCGGATAACGCGTTTTCTGCTCAAGTTTCCGATTCACCCTAACGCGTGGACGATATCGATCTTTGTTTTACCGCTAATTGCCTCTGTATTTTTGGTACGCGGCGATTACGTCAGCGTCGTCATCGGCGCAGCCATTTTTCAAGTGTTCAGTATTCTTGATGGTTGCGACGGCGAAATCGCGCGCGCCAAAAAGTTGGAATCAAAACTCGGGGAACGACTGGATTACTTTTGCGATTTTGCAGCAAGCCTTCTCTATGTTCTCGCGCTCGGGTTGGGGCTTCGCCGTTCGAGTGAAGGAGTTGTGTGCGCTGTCCTGATTACGGCCAACGAGCTGCTCCTACGAGTGGGCAAGAGCAAAAGTTCGGTTGCTTTGTCCACTTTGCACGAGTCATTTTATACGAGACATCGCGGAATGATCTCACATTCCGGTTTGCTCAATCTTGGCGACCGATTTGTGTGGTGGCTCTTTCAGCTGACTAAACGCGACATGGCTCTCGCCGTTTTTCTTATACTCGCATTACTCGGCCTGGCTGACTGGATCCTGCACCTGTGGACGATTGTCGCGGGCGCGAGCCTGGTTCCCAGCGCGATTGCCGCGACCAGATCCAGCATTGGCGCTGGCGATGTCGTGACGCGCGAGCCGCGATCGTAATTGCGTCTCAGCGCATTGCAGCATTGCGATGGTGTCGATGTCCTGCCACCAGGCATCTCCAATATCGACGGCGCGGGCTTTGTCCTCCGACGCCATCAATCGAACTCCGTCAGCAAGACTGCAATCTCCGTCACGTTTTACTCGCTCGAGGTAATCGAAAATGTCTAGTGAGCATACAAAAAGACCGGTATCGATTCCATCGTAAACCGTTAAGTCTTTTCCAATCTTGAGGATTCGGTCCGCCTGAGTCTGAACTTTCATCGCGTCATCGACATCAAAAATTGAATCCAGCTTTCGGTCGAGCGCGAGATTGAGTTGGTTGGGTACCGCATTATGGAGCAGAAGGTCGACAATTGATTGATCAAACAAATGGTCGCTCATCGTCAGAAGAAAGGACTTGCCGACGTGCCCAGCGGCGGCAAGAAGCGAGATGCCATTCTGTTTTTGCCAGTCGCGGTTTTCGATGAAGGACACGCTGAGGCCGGAAGGAATCAGCCGGTTGGCTTGCGCGATCATGCGCCCGCTTTCGTAGCCGACCACGAAGTTGACGGTTTTGATCCCTGCGCGCATCAGGGCATCTAGCGTGTACGAAATCAACGGACGGCCAAGGACCGGCACGAACGGCTTCAAGAAAGTTTTATCCGACTCACGCAGGCGCGAGCCCTGTCCGGCCATCAAAATCACAGCTTCAAAGATCGCCGTCATATTTCGTAATATCTCCGTAGGCCCCAAAGGCGGACGCGCTGGGGAAGAAATCTAAAAATCAGCGGTGCAATTTTTGATTCAAATACGTTGCCCACCGTTATCTGGGGCGGCGGGTGCACAGCGTCGATCAATTTGAGAACATGTCGCGCGACGAGATCCGGGCTTGGCGCCTTTTTCATGTTGCGTTCGACGATTTCCCAGGTCTTGGTGATCCTTGCCTCGTAGCGATCCGTTTTATTGGTCTTGCGCACCCTCTCGTTAAATTCCGTGGAAATGTCTGCCGGTTGAAGATCAACGATGTGGAGCGGGGAATGAGCCAACTCGAGCTGGATCGACATGGTAAAGGCTGCCAGCGCTGCTTTCGCGGAGTTGTAAGCCGCCATGAAAGGCACTGGAAGGCGAGAAGCTAACGAACTGACGTTGATGATCAAACCGTCTCCACGCGCTTGCATGTGGCGAAGCGCGAGTTGCATCAATTGGATTTGGCCGAAAACGAGAATTTGAAACTGGCTTGCGATCGTTTTCACGGGAAGGAACTCGGCGGCCCCAAAGTGTCCGGCCCCGGCGTTGTTGATCAAGACGTCGAAATAGCGAGCTTCCGCAAGCGCGGCATTGAATGCCTGCTCGATGGAAAGCGGATCGGTCAGATCGAGACGCATTGGATGACATCGCGGCATTTTGGGGACGCGTTCCAAATTGCGCGATGTGCCCCAAACTTCGTGACCCTCTGCCACCAGTAGTTTAGCAATGGCCAGGCCAATGCCCGAGCTCGCTCCGGTGATGAAAATGCGTTTCATGAGGAGCGGCGCCGTTCGACAAGATAAAGTCGGACACGGCGATTCTGAGGGTAAATCAACATTGAGCGTCTGAACTCGGCGAGCTTTATCAAGTAAAAATCTTTCCGCTTGAGGGATAGATCGTCGGTATAAACCGCTGCCGCATTCCGTAGCACTTCTTCGTCCTCCGCGATGGGGACATGGTCCAATATTTTGAATTGCGGCGCGTACCACTGGGCGGAACGGTACACAACAGGTAGAATCAAGAGCACGTTGCCGCGCTTCGAGGGCGGATAAAGTTTTTCCAAATAGCGTACGAACCGGACTGCTGGCGCTTCATCACGGTGATTCTCTATGGCCAATGGAACGAGGATATACAGGAGCAATGCCGGAACGCAGATTGCCGACAAGTTCCACGGTTTTGGTAATCGTAAAAAACCGCGGAGCATTATGACAAAGAGCGGCGGAAAGACCATGAGATAGTATCTTTGATCGCCGGGAAGCGCGATAAAGACAATCGCAATGTCAACTAAGAGCCAGGGACCGTGAAATCTCCAAAATCGCTGATCGATCGCTTCGCGTCCGAACCGAAAATAAGCGATGATCGCACACGTTGTAAGAACGATACCGGCTGCAAGCACCCGAGGCGATTGAATGAAGCCGAACCCTTTCCAAAACCACCCGAGAATGTGCCTGACGAACCGCATTCCGAGGTAGTGAGGACTCCAATCGCCCGCCCCGATGTAAACGGACGGCAGGTTTAAGCGCCAGCGCCATTGGCCGTACGCGAGCTCGGGATACACACGCCAGAACGGCTCATTTGGACGCAATTGAGACTGCATGTACCACATAGGCAGAAGCCAGGTTAGACAACCCGCGACCAGCACCGCGTACGCAAACCACCATGTTTTAGCATTTACACAGCCTTTCTTGAGCTGAATGCCAAGAACCACTGCAACGACAGGAAACAATTGCGGCCGTGTCCCAGCTGCGGCGGCCCCAAGGAGAGCAGCCCAAACAATCAGGCCGCGCTTCCCCTGTTTCAAAAAGCAGATCGCGGCAAGTAACTCCGCGCCCACGAGACCAGCTGCCAGCATGTCCGTCACCGCCTTCGTAGCCGTCATCCAAACAACTGGCGTGATCAGCAAACAACTTGCGACCCACCATGCGAGCCTTTCGGAAAACTGGACGCGAATAATCGAGAACCAAGCCGCGATGAAAAGTGCACCGCCAAACGCCGAAGCGCAGTAAAGCGATGATTCGGTTCCGATGTGGAAAAATCTCGTGCCCAGCCAGCCAAAGAAAATAAAAAGCGGATAACCAGGTGGGTGCGGCTGGTGATGCCAGAGGTCGAACGAGCGCACGCCCATCGCAAATTGCACAGCATCGATTTCATCGAGCGCCGGCGAATGCGTGAAAAAGTAAAGCGCGAAAGCGGCGAAAAAAAGCAGCACGGCTTTAATCACGGATTGTTGGCCGGAATCGCTCTGTTCCATCTCGGTTGAGGCCATAGACCAGCGCATTCGTTGCTGTTCGGCCATTGATTCGTATTTTAACTGTCAGGCTGCTGCAAGACAGTCTCGTGAGTGAGTGTAATTGTTATCCGTGTCATCTCGAAAAATTCTCTGATCATACGATGTCGATCTTGTCCCCATGTTTCCGCTGATTTGCGCGGCCCTTGTCATTTTGGGTGTGCTCGGTCTCAAGCGTCTGCTTCCTGGTAGTAGAAAGCATCGGCGACAAGTCCGTTTCATCCGTGAAACCTTGGCAAGCAGCAAGAAATCCGGCGATCGCCGTGTGATTGTTTCGCTTTCGACGGTACCAGAGCGGATCGGCAACCTGGGGCCGACGGTTCGCTCTCTGCTGAGACAGACGTCGCCGCCGGATGAGATCGTCCTGGCCATACCGGAATTTTCGACTCGGGAGCAACGGCCTTATGCAGTGCCGAAAGATGTTTCGCGTTGGCCGCGAATGCGTGTCCTGGAATGTCGCAGGGATTGGGGACCGGCCACGAAGTTTATCCCCGTCGTTCGAGAAGAACTGGCGGCGGGCCGGGGCAATACATTGATAATGGTTGTGGACGATGATCGCGTTTATCCGCGAGATGCGCTTGAAACATATCTCTATTACAACGAGCAACTACCTGCAGCGGCCTTATGCTTTCGCGGTGCAGCGATCCCGCAAGGTCTGGATTGGCGGCACGCCAGGATGATTCGCGCGCGAGAGCTTCGCCAGCCGCAACCCGTGGCGGTGATCACAGGGTGCGGAAGTTACTTAATTCAACCGAGATTTTTCGACGAATCGCTCTGGGATTATTCTCAAGCGCCGCAGGGAGCATTTTACATGGACGATATTTGGATCAGTGGATGCCTCGCTAGGCGTAACGTGAAGAGATATGTTGTGCCCGCATCGGCCATGATGCGGAGTGTGTTTCGGCAACGCCGGACCTTATCGCTGCACGATGTTCCTGACGGACGTCAGTACCACAACAACGAAACGATCGCATTCTTCGGGGACGCCTGGGATGTCTTCGCTTCGGATTAAGGACGTTCGTCCTTGCGATGGATATGGTGCTGCAACCACTGAACACCAAATACTGCCAGAAAAGCCGCAGCGCTGATGACTTGCCCGGCAATTCCACCCAGGAACAATCTGCAGACGAGCGTGGGAACGAGCGCAATTCCCGCAGCGATCAGCGGCGGCCGAATGTCACTCCATGAATCTTTCCAGTGAAAGACCCATCGCAGCGTCGCATAGCGTAGAATGCCTTGAACGACATAGGGCAAAAGGATACCAAAAGCCGCACCCATCACGCCGAAGCGCGGAATTAACCAGAGAAGCCCCGCAGCCGCGACCGTGCATGTAATCGAAGAATGCAGAAGATTTAAATGTGGCCGTTGCACCATGATTACCGTTTCGCCTAATGCCACAAATGCATTGATAGCACTGGCAAGAGCGACGATGCCGAGCCAAACTCCGCCCTGCCAAAATGCTGGACCGTAGATGAGCAAAATCGTGCTGCCCGCGAGGGACATCACTGCCACCAGCGGCAACAATATCCAGAGCATCCACTGGGCAAGCCGAGCATATGTGGCCGCAGCGATTTCGTGATCGCCTGTCGCGGTCATACCGGCTACTACCGGTGCGAAAATGGGGTTGAAAGCCTGGTTCACTTTTCGCAGCCCGTTCGCTGTGCCGATCACTGCACTGTAAACACCGACGGTTGCAAGCGTCACACCGGGTGCGCGTCCAACGAAGTAACCGAGCATGAGAAGGTCCAACCGGGCGATGAACGCGTTAATCAGTTGATAAATGCTGATGGGAGCCGAATACGCGAGTAGCGACCGTGCTTCGCCGAAAGGGGAAACAACTTCCCTTTGCGGGGGAACATGTCGAAACAACGTTGAAGCGAGCGCGAGTGCAATAAGTCCTGACGCTGCTGTCCCAACAATTGCAGCCACTTCCGGTGAGGACTGCTTAAAGCCGACGGCAACTGCAAAGAGGAAGGCGAGTGTCGTTGCAATTGGTTCCATCATCCCGCGTGAGTAGATGTCGTGTTGCATCACTTTCATCCCCCGCGAGATAGCGGTACTGATGCGATACAGAGCCAGACCTGGCATCGCGCAAAGAACGAGCGCAAGCGCCGAAACCATCTGCGGCTGTATATGAAGACGGTTGTTAAAAAACCGGAGGCCCAGTATCACAACGACGGCAGTGATAATGGACTGCGCAACCCCGAGCACTACAGCGATTCGAAAAAGCGCCCTGCTTCTCGCGCGGTCGCCCACGGCCTCCGAGCGCGCGATGAACGTGGTGATCGCATTGTCGAGGCCAAGAACACCGATCTTGCTGATGATGTCAGTCGTCGACCAGGCAACGGAGAATATGCCGAGTGCCGCCGGTCCGAGCAGTCGCGCAACGAGAAACGTGAATATCCCGCGGAAATTCGAAGCCAACATCGCGATCGTGTTCAAGAACGCGCCGCGTTTTAGCTCCACTCCGGTTTCGTCTACACGCGCTGGTGCATCCGCTGCCGGCGGCGCAACCTCGAGCGCAATTTGCGTTGTGCTCGCTGACTCCGCCCGAAGCCGGTCAGGGGCTTGGGCGATTTCGAAGTTATACACCATGAAAAAGAGCGCGTTGATTCATTTTTCGCCAGAAATATGCTCGATGCAGCCGGAGCCTAAACTAACGTTCGCGCTCATATCGCCTCGACGCTACAATCGACTGCTCGGACCGCCAAAATTTTTTCGTAAAGATTGACCATCTTAGGAGGGCCAGAAAATGGATCTCCCGGCAAGCATTCTAACTTTGCAACGCACCGATCGCTGGGTTGGTGCGCCGCTTTGCGCCATTTTAACCCTTCTCAGAAGAATCTTTGAATCCGCGGGGCGGCCAGGACCGCGCCAAGTTCAGCGCATTCTCTTCGTCAAGTTCGCGGAGCAGGGCTCAACCGTTCTCGCCTATCCCGCAATTCGTCGTGCAATCAAAATGGTTGGACGTGAAAACGTTTACTTCGTCGTATTCGAAGACAATCGCTTCATTCTCGACACGATGGAAATTATTCCCAATGGAAATGTGATAACGATCGCGACGAAGAGTCTCTTCGGACTCGCGGCTGGTGCGCTGCGAGCGGTGCTCCGGGTCCGAAAAATCGGCATCGACGCGGTCGTTGATATGGAATTTCTGACACGTTTCTCCGCGATACTGACGTTTACGACCGGTGCCAAATCGCGTGTTGGCTTTCATACTTTTTTTGGCGACGGACCGTACCGCGGCGACTTAATGACGCACCGGCTTTTGTACAATCCTCATCTCCATACGAGTCAGATGTTCGAAGCCATGGTTGAATCACTGACCCGCGATCCGTCGGTGCTCCCGACGTTCGACTTTACGCCTGCTGCAAACCAGCCACTTGCAGGATTTCGGCCCTCCCTGTCCGAAGTTGCTGAAATCAATGCCCTGCTACAACGCGAAAATCCTCGCATCGGTTCTGCGCCGCTCATTCTGCTCAACCCGAACGCGAGCGACTTGCTGCCGCTTAGGCGGTGGCCGCCTCTGCGTTATGTCCAGCTTGCGCGGCGGTTGCTCGAACGTTATTCGGATTTATTTATCGGATTTACAGGTGCCCCGGCCGAAGCCGCTCCTAACAACCGGCTTGCGGACGAGGTCGGTTCGGATCGCGTCATCCGGCTTGCCGGAAAAACGACTCTGCGGCAGGTGCTCGTGCTTTACACCCGCAGTGAGATTTTGGTGACGAATGACAGTGGCCCGGCTCATTTTGCCTCGATGACGCCGATTCGCGTCGTCACGTTGTTCGGGCCGGAGACACCGGCGCTATTTGCCGCGCGATCGCCAAACGCGACGGCGCTGTGGGCCGGCATCGCGTGCAGTCCGTGCGTAAACGCCTACAACAACCGGCAATCGGTCTGCCGCAACAATCTTTGCATGCAAGCAATCACAGTGGACGATGTTTTTGAGAAAGTTACGCACATTTACGATTCTCTTAAGAGGAGCACATCCGGAAATTAATCTGCCGAATGATGGGTGTGCCAACTCATAGGTCGCGGCAATTTCGCCTCGCCGCGCTTGGGATTATCCTTCTCACCGTCGCAATTCGCCTTCCGTCTCTTTTGCATCCTCAGCCAATTGACAGCGAGGCAATGTATTCGGTGGTGGCGAACGAGATCGTCGACGGCGGGCAGCCTTACATTGACGCGGTAGAGCGTAAGCCGCCACTTCTTTTCTGGACGTACGCCGCAGTATTCAAAGTAGCAGGGAAGTTCAATTGGAAGGCGCTTCATATGGTGGCACTGATGTGGACGCTATGCGCAATGGTCGGCCTCTATGTAATCGGCCGCGAGTTGTTTGATCGCAATACCGGTTTGATTGCCGCGCTCTTCTACAGTGTTTTCCAACCCTGGTGGGCGTGGAAGAACCTCACATTCGATGCCGAAATGCTAATGAATCTCCCTATCATCTGGGCGTGGGCAATCGCGTTCGGCCGCAGTTCATCGCGAGTCCGACCCGAACTCTTTCTAGCAGGTGCGCTCTTGGGCGCGGCCTTTCTGCTCAAACAGCCCGCCGCCATAGCAGCGGTTCCCCTTGGCATCTATCTACTCCTCCCGAGTTATCGAACCAGCCGCAGTTTGACACGAACGAATTCGATCATTGAGGCAACTATGCTCACGGCAGGATTTTTCGCAGCCCTCGGTCTCGTGACGATTGTACTTTGGAAGCAAGGCATTCTCCATGAGGCGTTCTACTGGACAATTGCCGATCATGACGTTCCGCACGTTTTTTGGCAGAAGGGAATCGTGAATACGCTGATCTTCCTTGGAGCCTGTTTGCCTTTAGTAATCGGGGCGATAATGGCGTGCCGCGATAAGAGTGAGATTTGGACTGGAAGGACGGCAGAACGAACAGCGCTTTTCGGGCTACTTGCCGCCTCGGCGATTGGCGCTGCAGCGGGCGCTCGCTTTTACCCTCACTACTACGTCCAATTGATCCCTCCGCTCGCACTGCTCGCGGCACCGTACTACGCATGCCTTTGGTCCCGGACGATGCAGCCGCCGTGCTGGATACTGCGACCCAGGGTGACCTACGCGTGGCTGGCTCTCACGGTTATTGCCTTCTCAATCAAACACTGGACGGGGCTGGCTCCGCGACGCGTTCCCTCCGAGGCGGGACGATATTTGTCCACGCATTCGAGCCCTGACGATAGAATTTTCGTCTGGGGTCAGACTTTGGAAATCTATCTAGACGCTCACAGACGTCCTGCCTCTCGTTACATCACAACGTTTCCGCTCACGGGTTATATCTTCGGCGGACCGATCCCGGGTTTCGATACTCGCAGCCGGATCTTGCCCGGCGCCTGGACCACCCTCGAGCGAGATTTTGCCAGGCATTCGCCGATCTACATTGTCGATGTTCAAGCCGACCCGAAAACCGCGCAGCATCCAGTGAAGAATTTTCCGATTCTGGCCAAACTTTTGGCGGAACGGTACCAGCCGGTGGCGCACACCGCGGAAGGTGTGATTTATCGGATGCGCTAGGTTTGGCCAGTTCGCCAATACCAATCCCTGGCCAGGCCATTTTTCTCTGGCCCGGCCTTGCGCTAGTCGTGCTTGCTATTGCGATCATTATATGGGTAAGAAAATCGCTCCGGGCCTCATCCACGAACATCAGTCCCTTTCGCCCAACCACGTCCATTGTCACATCCGGCCCGTTTCGGTTCTCTCGAAGTCCTCTTTACGTGGCGCTGACGCTCCTATATCGAGGCTCGTCTTGATGTTCAATACGTGGTAGGGCATTGTCGTGCTCGTTCCGCTCCTAATCACTATGCATGGCGGAGTTGTCCTGCCCGAGGAGAGCTACCTCGAGCAGAAGTTTGGTGAGACCTATCACCAGTACCGTTCCAAGGTTCGAAGGTATGTTTGAGCAGGGAAGTCTGACAATTATCGAAATCAAACCACACCGTAACGGCTGGAAAGTCTTTGAAGCGCCCGGAAGATCCGTGCCCGGGACTAGCACTCGCTGAGAATGATGTCCCGGCGACCTGCGGCGACCACCACGTCGCTTCCTTCACCCGACCGAGCACGAGCGTTAACGCGGCGCATGGCCGATTATTTCGGTTTGTCCTACCCGCACGAATTCACTTCTGCGGTCTTGCTCCTCATTGCGCTGATTCTTCTGAGGGTCGTTACCATCGCGCACTACAGGTTTGGCAGCGATGAGCCGCAACATCTGCACGTCGTTTGGGGCTGGGCTCGCGGTTTTGTTCAGTATCGCGATCTGGCTGATAACCACATGCCGTTGTTTCAGATTCTATGCGCACCGATTTACAAGCTGATCGGCGATTGCGGTAATATCCTCTACTGGATGCGGAGCATCTTGCAACCGCTCTACATTGTTGCCTTCTGGTGCACCTATCGGATCGGATCGCTGCTTTTTTCCCGGCGCGTCGGCGTCTGGGCAGCCATTCTGGTGGGACTTTCCACCGATTATATTTTTTGTTCGGTTGAATTCCGGACGGACAATCTTTGGGCTCCGCTTTGGTTGTTGTGCATGTCGGTGTTGCTCAATGGCTCATTGACAACACGGCGCGCGCTGATCGCGGGTTTCCTCATGGGTCTTTGCTTTGGCGTATCCATGAAGACATTGCTCCTCGTCATGTCGATCTTGGTCGGGGGCTCGGCGACTCTGATTTTCATTGGCCGCGAGCGACTGGGTATCGGTTGGGGGCAGATTCTCGGCGTGTTGGCAGCGTTCTTCGCCAGCGCGTTGATTGTTCCTGCTACGATCATGGCCGCGTTTGCGCTCAACGGCATTTGGCCGCAGTTCCGCTATTGGGTTTTCGATCACAACTTCGTGCCCGGTTTGAGAAATCATCCCGCATGGTGGGTGGTTATCTTTGTTGTCGCATTCCTATTCGTCAATCTCGGGGCGCGTCGGATTGTTGCCGCGATGCCCGAGGCCGCGATGGCGGCGCGCCGGAGTTTTGTCTTTGTCACGGCCGGCTTCTTTATTACCGCGCTCGTTTCCTTTTGGCCTTTCCTGTCGCGGCAGGACTACCTCCCTTTCTATCCGCTCGCCTTTGTCATTTGTACGGGCGCATTTCTGACGATTTCGGACCGCTGGGCACAGCATCGAAATATCGCGAAGATCTGGCGCGTCGTACCCATGCCCGCCTTGGTCGGTGTATGCGAATTGTTGGTGGCCTTGTTGGTTCATCCTTTCTGGGAAGACAAGGCGAAACCGGAGAGTGATCTTTTGCGCGCCACGCTCAAACTTACTGAGCCGGGTGACTTCGTTTTTGATCGCAAAGGAGAAACCGTTTTCCGGCAGCGTTGCTTTTATCCCGTTATAGAAACGTTTACCGAAGAACGCATCCGGCGTGGATTGATGGCGGACAATGCGATCCAGCGTTGCATCGATACACGCACCTGTGTCGCCATTTTGCCAGACAAGATGCCGCCGGCCACGTTCCGATTCGTCGAACAGAATTATTTGCCGATTGGAAACAGATTGCGGGTGGCGGGTGTGTTGTTGCAATCATCCACCGACGGGAAGCACTTTGAATTCCAAATTGTCATTCCGGCTTCGTACAAAATCATCGCGCGCGGCGTTGGCACTGTAACGGGTATGCTTGACGGCGAGCGGTACGAAGGAAAGGAGCGCTTTCTTTCACCGGGCACTCACACCTTTGTGCAAACTTCCACCGGACACGACCTCGTGGTCTTTTGGGCGCAGGCCGTCGATCGCCATTTCAGACCGATCGAGTGGTAGTACCTCGTCTGACAGCTGAATTAAATTGCCAGCTCTCTTGCTTTCTCTTCTGTTAACCAGGGTGTCATTTCTAACTTTAACTGCTCCGACGTTCGATATCCGCTCGAGGTTAATGCTGATCGCGCCACACCCGGACGATGAAGCGTTGGCTTGTAGCGTCATTCTCCAGAAAGCGGTTCGCGCTGGAGCGGCCATTCGCATTGTCTACGTCACAAATGGGGATGACAATCCCTGGCCACAGCGAGCAGTCGAAAGAAGATGGCGCTTGAGCGCATCGGATCGAAAACGCTGGGGAGAATTGCGGTGCACCGAATCGCTGGCCGCACTGCGCATCCTCGATATCCACCCTGCGGACGTTCAGTTCCTTGGCCTGCCAGACCAGGGCTTGACCGATCTTTTGTTGCGTGATTGCGACAGCGCTCTCACGCGACTCACTCAAGTGATCGACGATTGGTCACCCACAGACATCCTTGCGCCTTCACTCTTCGACATTCACCCAGACCACAACGCCGTTGCCGTGATGATGCGGCTCATCTTCGCCGACTTTTTGGCACCGGGAGTTTCGCAGTGGAATTATTTGGTGCACGGCCGCAGCCCCGCGTTTTTCGACCGCGCCGCGGAATTATCGCCATCCGAAGTGGAGACCGCCACAAAACGTGACGCAATTCGCCGCCATCAAACGCAAAGCAAACTGTCGAGGCGACGTTTTCTTAGATACGCCACGCGCCCGGAACGTTTTCTTCGTGTCGAACGCGAGAGCGCTGTCTGGTGCGATGGCGCCGTTCATTCCGTTTCTCGAACACGCGACAACCTCGATGTCGATCTTCGCTTTTCGGCTAATCCGTTTCGTATGCAAAGAAACAAGTTTTTCATTTTGGGTCGCGACTCCCTTGGGCGAAAACGCGCGTGCCAGATCCGTCTTCCCGGCTGCTCGGCCGATCTTGAAATGTTGGATTGCGCGACGAATCACAGCATTGGCATCGCTCGTTACCGGGGCCATCCGTTTGCCGGCGAGTTCACGCTTCCATTGCATCTGTTTTCGCCGATCCACGACTTGTTTATCAAAGTCGATCGGCGTTCGTGGTTCTTCGATGAGGCCGGTTGGATCGAGATTCCGGGTGTGCCGAGTCTGGCAAAGGTCCCTCTTTCTGTGATTTACGCTGAGGCACATTCGCTTGCGGTTCGTTAGGCGTTTCACCTCGCCAGGCCCAGTGCAAGATCGACAATCGTCTTCGCGCGGCGTAATTTGCGCGGCATGACGTTGCAGAAGTTTTGTCTGCGGGCGCGCTGTCTATAAAAGCAGAAGCCTGTTCTCGGCTCACATATCGGTCGTTCTCGGCAAATTGAAACAAGACATCGACGTTACGAGCGCACGGCCAGCTGGTTGGAATGCGATCATTTTTGGAAAATATCGGCATGTTCGCTAAATCCCCGAGTCGCGACCAAAGCCGTTACGGCGGCGATGATGCACGGAGTCAAGTCGGTCGTTCTATCGACACTACATTCACTTGGAACAGCTGTGGATCTTGGCGGTAACGCCCAGGCTTGCCGACGCTCGACTTATGGCTGGCGGGTTCTCGGGTCCAAGAAAGGTCGCGGGCGTTATGAAGGGATATCTCCCAGCGCGATTGCTTCGCGGGCAAGTTGTCGTAGACTGCATGTTCTTTCATTATCGTGTGAAACTTCTCGACAAAATCGGCCGCGAATTTTCCGGCTATAACATTTTGGAGTCGGGTAAGCGTCTTTTCGATCGCAAACCGCTGCAATGCAGCCTTTATGTCACAGACCGCTGCAATCTCGATTGTGCCTATTGCACCGAGTATGACAATAGCCGCCCGCATCCGAGCCTCGACGATTTGAAAAAATGGCTGCGGAAAATTCGCGAGCTTGGCACAATGCGCATTGCGCTCGTCGGCGGCGAGCCGCTTACGCATCCAAATATTGTGGAACTCGTTCGTTACTGCCGCGAACTGGGCTTTGCCACCAGCCTGACCACTAACGGTTTTCTACTGACCCGTAAGCTTCTCGCGGAACTGGAAGAGGCCGGCTTGCAGGTCATGCAGATCAGCGTTGACCGGATGACACCGAGCCCAATTACAAGAAAAACCTTCAAGACGATTTTGCCCAAGCTCGATTACTTTCGTGATTCAAAAATCAGTCTGCATATCACAGGAGTGATTTGTGCCGATACTTTGCCCGAATCGCAAGCAGTGCTTGAGACCGGTTTGTCGCGGGGAATTCCGACTGAAGTCCGTCTCGTGCATGCAGACCCATTGAATCGGTTTCGCGTCGATCGCGGGCCGCGCGAAGAACTCGAGCGCTTTATCGATTCGATGATCGAACGAAAACGCCGCGGAGAAAAGATTCACACCAGCGAGGCGATCCTTAATTACCAACGTAGTCTCCTCCGTGGCGAGCACGTCGAGTGGACGTGTATGGCCGGCTACAAATTATTCTTCGTCTCCGCCCAGGGAAAATTCTGGATTTGCAGCATGGTGCATACGGACAAGCACATCATGGATGTCACGTTGGACGACCTCTACGCGAACTATCGCAAGAAGTCGTGCCAGGAGGGTTGCGGCGTTTATTGCGCAGTGAGCGCTTCGCTTCTCGTGGAAAAACCGATCGCTGTGCTCGGCAAGGAAATTATCGCGCGCGCCAGGCGCGTACCGTCGATGTTGTCTCCTTCTTCAAGTCCGCGAATCAATAACGTGCGGTCCGTGCGCGTTACAAATCCAGAGGGAACGGACGAGATGAATGGCAGCACTGAAGGCAGCCCATCCACAGATGAACGCGTAACTCTGCGGAAAAGCGCCTAGCAAAAAACCGCACGCCAGCATCCAAACGTAAACGTTTCTCCGAGCCGCGATCAGCCGGAAAGCTCGGTCGAATGGCGTAACGTCATCGAGCAGGCGGCCTTTTACGGTCTTGGCCCGCCGTTTCGCGAATTCATCTAACAAGTGCGATCCGACGAGCAAAGCGAAAAAATAGAACACGTTTGGAAACTGGCCGCTTCGCCACAAATAAAAGGCGATAGCCGCCCACCACGAATTCTCGATGAGATAATCGAGATGATGTTCCCACTTGCCGCGCTCGGTCGTTTCAATTTTGACGCGCGACTGCTTCCCGTCGAGTCCATCGACGATACCAAAAGTCAGAGCAGCGAGGATTCCGAGTCCGATACGGCCAACCGCAAATGCCGCCGTAGCGCTGCTTCCGATGATGAAACCCGCAATCGTAATTTGGTTCGGCGTGATTCGCGTTTTGCAAAGAAGTGAGATGATTCGCGTTTCGATCGGTCCGTGGATGTAAGCCGGCAAGTCGAGCGTTCCCTTTTGGGCGGAATCAAGAATGACACGCTCAGCCAGGCGACAGTCCTGCTCCGCCGACACCGGGAAACAAAGTGGCCGCACGCGCCGACGCATGCTGACGATGTAATCGTCTTCCTCCGCTGTGTCGACGACATCGATCTTGCGGTAGTCGATCTTGTTTTTGAGTTCCTCAAAAAGCGGCGCGGCGGGTGAAAATGCAAGGAGAAAATCCCTTGTGACCAAGACCGGCCCACACGGATTTCGGACTAAAGATCGCGCGAATTCCGGTGGATTTGAATCGATAAGCGCGGCGGATGAATTTTTCGCGCAGAGGGCGGCAAGCAAACGAGCGTCACAATAAATGTTTGCTGGTACTATTAAGAAGCGCTCGGACGGTCTTTGTTCTAAAAGCAGCTGGGCAGTAAGGGATCCAACTGTGCCTGAGACGAGATGGACAATTACTTGTTCGCGCGGCCATGAGCGCTTCGCTAATTCACCTCCGACGATTTCCGGCGTGGTCGAAAAAACAACCGCGTGGCGAAATCCGAGCCGTTGTAAAATGCGGAGCAGACGTTCGAGTAAGTTCACGCCGCACAATTCAATCAACGCCTCGGGTGCATCCGCGATTATGATTGGCAGGATGTTCTCCATCGCCCCGCGAGACTAACGGCGGATGCCGCGCACTGCCAACTGTCTGCAGCGTATCCTTATGCCTCGCAATCGGACTCCTGCGAATGGTTCGAACGCGACTTAAAAGATCGAACGTCGCGCGCCGCGCGGGTGGCTGGCGACAATGCAGCCATCTTTCATTTCGTGAATCCAATCGCAAGCATCGGCGATGACGGGATTATGGGTCGCCAGAAGCAAGGCTTTCCCGCCCTCCTGCACGATGTTTTGCAGTAGTTCAAACGCGCGCTCGGAATTGGCGGTGTCGAGATTGCCGGTCGGTTCGTCCGCCAGGATTACGCGCGGATCGTTGGCCAGCGCGCGCGCGATCGCTACCCGCTGTTGTTCGCCTCCCGAAAGATGTCGGCTGGGCCTCCGCAATTTGTCACCTAATCCAACCGCTTCCAGCAGGCGCGCGGCGCGCTGGCGCATCTTGCTATCGGAAAGTTGCCCGAGCTTGCGCATCGGAATCATCACGTTTTCCTGCGCAGTAAAATCTTCCATCAGAAAATGAAACTGAAAAATGAAGCCGATGAACTTGCTCCGTTTAAAAGCCAGTTCATCATCGCTCAAATGAGACACGGGCTCGGATTCGATCGAAACGCGGCCGGCATCGGGCAGATCGAGCAGTCCGAGAACATAGAGCAACGTGCTTTTCCCGCAGCCGGACGGGCCGACAACGGCGTGGATACTTCCGGCATCGACATCGAGCGACACACCGCGCAGCGCGTGAACGCGCTCCTCCGCCTCGCCCAGATAGCGTTCGATCGCTTCGCAGCTGAGGCAAGTATCCGCGTTCATCTGGAACCTCTAATCGTGGCAACCGGAGGCAACTCAGCGGCACGACGCGCCGGAACATAACTCGCGATAAAGACGGCCAGGATGGCCAAAAATGTTGCAAAGAGATAGTGCCGCCAATCCCATGTCACCAGAAAGTAATTCGTGTACAGCAAACCGCGGATTCGGATGGGAATATGAGACACTCCCCACGTCATCAGCGCGCCAAGCGCGCAGCCGAGCAGCGATCCGGCCGCCGCGATCAGCGCGCCCTGCCACAAAAAGATCGCGCTGATATCGATCCGGCGGTAACCCATCGAACGCAAAATGGCGATCTCCTTTACTTTCGCCAGCACAGACATCGTCAGCACATTGAAAATACCGAAACCGGCGAGCAGGATGATAAGAGAAACGGTGATCGCGACGGACATTCTCAGGGTAAGGAAAAGCTGCAGTGTGCTTTCCTCGCGGTCCTGCCAACTTGTTGCGCTATGCTGGAAGAGTTCTTCGAAACGTTTGGCCAGAGCGGGCGCACGATTCGGATTGCGCAGTTTGTAAATGATCATCGACGCGCCGGAAGGTTGTTGCAGAAGGGCCTGCGCGATCCGGGCATGTGTATAAACCCGGGTGGAATCAATCGATCCGATCCCCGCGCGCGCAATTGCGGCAACAGTGAAACGCCAGTACTCCCCATTTGGCGCGAGCAATTGCACCGTGTCGCCGATGCCAGCCTGAAGCATTTCTGCCAGACGCGAACCGATAATGATCGAGCTCGTATTGTTTCGAAAGTTGTCGAAGTTGCCGTCAATCAACTGGTGGAGAAGATCCGTCGTTTGCGCATGCAGAGCCGGATCGATGCCGTAAAGATCGACAGTCGCATTTTCAAATCCCGCGCGAGCGCTGACTGTTCCACGCAGAACCGGCGAACACGAAACCACATTGGAGAATTGTCTGCTTACCCGCATGATTTCGTTCGCGTTGGTGATGCCTTCAAAATACAGGCGGCGCCCCACCGTTCCGTTAGAACGTTTCGCCGAAACCATCAGCGGCTCGTAGCGCGGACGGAAACGCGATCTGATAACCAGCGCGCCGTTGCTGCCGATGGTCGAATCAATGAAGTAGCGCGCGAAGCCCTGGGTCTGCGCCTGCGTGCAGATAAAAATCGCCACACCGAAAACGACGCCGCTGAGGCTCAGAAGTAAGGCCCGTTTGCGATGGGTCAAAAAACGCAGAGCGATGTAAAGCGGTGGGGTCACGGTTCCGTTGGCATGAGGGGTGAGCTGACCATTCGCTGCCGTACTGCTTCGCCGGGACGGAATTTGTCCTGGGCGGAAACGATTACGCGGTCGCCTTCGGCCAAGCCACTCAGCGCCTCTGTGAAATCGAGGGTGCGAAATCCAACGTTCACCGTGCGCGGATTAACAATTCCCTGTTTCACGACGAGCGCTTGATCGACAAGGAGCGCGCGCGTTGGCACGAGAAGAGCATTTTGATGGGCACCGGTGATGATGTTCATCTCTCCGGTCATTCCAGTCATTAGATTGTCCGGCGGATTTTGCATTTCGAGCACCACGGTATATCGCTGCGTGGTTGGATCGGCTGCCGGCTGGACCGAGGTGACGCGTGCAGTGAAAGACCGTGTGCGATAGGCGTACAATTGGAGTTTTGCTTTCATTCCGGGTTTCACTTCGCCCACGTCTTCCTCGTTTACTTCGCCGCGAACATAATTCTTGCGTGAAGAGACTGTGAAAAGCTCGTTGCCGTCCGAAACGAGTTCGCCATCGATCGTCTGGACATTGGTGAGAAGTCCATCGATCGGCGACCGGACTTCGGCGTTCTTCATCTCCCCCTCCAGTTTTTTCGTCGTTTCTTCGAGCGAGTTGAGATTGCGGTCCCGCTCAATTCGCTCTGTCTCCAAAGCGCCACGCAGGCGGTTCGCTTCGCTCTTCGCCTTCTCGAATTCGACTGCTGGCACGTTGCCAGAGCCGACGACCTTCTCGAGCCGTTGAAGATTGTCTTCAGCTGCCTTGAGCAACTCGGAAGAGGGAAGCGGGAGCGCGGCGCGCTGGATGGCGGCCTGCAAATCGGCGCGCGCTTGTTTTAATTCCCGGGCGGTTTCCTCGTCGGCGATCGTCGCCAGCAACTGACCTTTTTCTACGCTTTTGCCGATCGCCCCACGACCGGCGGAGAAAGATTCCGCCAGTTGGATAAAGCCGTCATTTTGCGCTCGAATGCGCACAACGAACGCCGGTTCGATCCGCACGGTGCCGTAAACGGCAGAAATGGCGGTTCCACGACGCACCACCGCAACTTCCGCCACTGGCATGACGAAATAGGACGCCACTACGAAAATCAGCACGAGAGCTGCTACGCCGCCCCAGAGAACCCCTTTTGATTCCGGCAATTTCAATTCGAAAACTAGTCTGGTGTCCGTAACACTTCTTTGCAATAAACCGCTGCCCGAGCGTTTTTATTCGCATCTTCGCCTTTTAGCAGATGTTCTCGAACATCATTGCAAGACACCACAGCAGAAACTCTCGTTCGATCAGGGACGAACAATTAGGCGCCAGATGGTAGGGCGACACGACCGCCCTGGCCGCCGCGCTCCACGCCATATGCTTGGAGCCTAGCGAACGGCAGCGCACAGAGTAGGAACGCAGCCGACACGGCTGCCGCTACAGCCCTTCGGTTCTGGTTGCTGCATCTACTGCGATCTTGTGGTGTCGTCGGAAAATTGAAAATAACGCCCCGTGGCGCGGTCCCACTCGGCAACGGCGAGATTGTGTTGATAGATCGCATCTAACAATCCGCTTTTAGTCTGCAAAAAGCCATTTTGTGTAATGCGGTATTCGAGGGGGGACGCCAAGCCGCTGGTCAGATTTTGCTGTACGATACGTGCACTCTCTTCCGCAGCGGCTGTGGCGGCGGCGAGCGATCTTTCGCGAACCTCCGTTGTCTTAAGATCGTTCGCGATACGCGAGAGCTCGCGAGGGACATTCGCCTCCAGCTTCCGGCAGGTCAGTTCGTTTATCTCGCGCGCCGAGCGCGCCCTGAGAACTGCGCCTCCCACTTTGCCATTATCGACGACCCGCCACGTGTACGCGGCCTTCTCGCGAATTTCTGACCCAATAAAATCCTGGTTCCTGCTCGTTGAGCCTTCGCGATGAATTCCTGTGACTGGGACGTACTCGCCTGAAATGCTTCCGATCACCGCAGGGTAATAGCCAGCTTCGATGATCCGTTGATCTTCGTTGGCGGAGCGCACCAACAAACGCGCGAGTTTAAGATCGGCTCTCCTCTCTAAAGCCGCCGCTGTTTCGGAATCAACATCCGTGCGCATCGGGGCAAACTGCAGCTCGCCGTCGGGCTCTGGCAACGATCTCTTCGCAGCATCGATCGCCATCGCCTCGGCCAATTTCAATTGCGCGCCCAGATACGCCCGATGCGCGCTTTCAATTTCTGGATCCAGCTCAGAGGCTTGGACAGTAGCGCTTGTGAACGCGCTCCGATCGGCGAGTCCGGCTTCGTAGCGAGTTTTCTGCGTAGCCACATTCTCTTGCAGCCGTCGCTGTTGTTCGCCCCGGATGGACTCCAGCGACCGATTATAGAGCGCCGCGTAAAACGCCAGGCGCGCAGCGTGAAGCTGCTCCACTACTGCAACATTCAGTTGCTGTTGTGCAATCAAGATTTCGACGTCTCCACGTCGGAGCGACGGCGGCACAGCTACGTGGAACAAAGTCTGCGTCAAGGCGCCGCGCCCCAGGCCGAACCCTTTTACTCCGCTCTCACCAGCCCGGTGGCCGACCTGAACACCGGCCGGCACGCCCAATTCGGCGTGGGGCCAAACAATGGAACGAAAAACGAGACGCTGTCCGGCCGCCTGTTCCAGGCCTGATTTCGCTTCCTGAATGGCCGGATTTTTTTCCAGAGTAGTTTGCAGAACGGTCTCCAGGGTGATGGCGTCGGCTGGACATGCAAAACAGGCCATCAAAATCGTGATGACGAGGCCAAGACGTACGTGCGTGTCTTTCACATTGGCGCTTCGCGTTTGTTGTAGCGGCTTCGCTGTGGGAAGCGCGGTGCTGATGCGTTTAACACGCGCGCGTCGCGTCGCCCACACAGCGACCGCTACAGGTTGACCGTACATACTCCGCGGAAATAAAAGACGTCGCTTCATCGCTGGCTTAATTTTGCGGGCGGACGCGCCAGATCGGCAGCCTGTGCTGCATTACGAGCGTCGTTCTTCGCGTTTTTCATTTTTGATCCGAAATTGAGTGCTTCCGCCGAGCTGGCGCAGGCGTGGGCGAGACGCGCAAGAGCCACGTTGTGCAGGTAAATTGCGCTTAGTCGAGTCGTGCGCGTCCGAGTGACATCAGAGGCTGCTTGCAGGATGTCGAGTTGTGTTCCCAATCCGGCGGCGAAATTGCTTTTGGCAATCTCGAGAGCTTCATCTGCGGCCTGAACGTTACTTGTCTCTGTTTCGAGCACCCGTTCAGCCTGTTGGAGATCAAAAAATGCACTGCGTACTTCCGAGGCGACGGCGCGCCGAGCAGCCGCCAACGCCTGCACGGCTGCTTCGCGCCGGGCGCGGGTGGCTTGCATGCGCCCCTTGGCGGCAAACCCATCAAATATGTTCCACGTCGCGTTTATCCCCACCACACCCCCGTAATTGAATTCTTGACCGACCTCCGGATCACGCTCGCTGTAAACCTCGTACCCGGAAAAAGCTCGGACATGCGGCCGCAGCTCGCTCCGGTCCAGAACATATTGCTGGTCCTCGATCTCGATATCCTTCTGCCGGGATTTAATTACCGCTCGATTTGCATTGGCCCTGGCCAGGCAGTCGTTCAGATCGGGATGATTTGGTTGATATTGCAATTCTCCCGAAACCTCAAAGCGCGCCGCCTCAGTTCCAGGACGGGCGTCTCCGCCAAAAAGGTCGCCGAGCCGGAGGTAGGAATTTTTCAATTGCGTTTGGGCGTTGAAAAGTTCCGGCTGCTCGTTGGCCAGCGCCACTTCCGCGCGTTGCACGTTTAATTTACCAACAATACCGGCGCTAAAACTTTGCTGCTGGCTCTTGAGTTCCTCGTCGAGAACGCGGACCGAATCTTCACGCACCCGCACCTTCGCCCGATTCAGGAGAAGTTCGTTAAACGCGATCCGCACATCCATTGCCACCCGACCGGCAGTCTCCTGCAACTCATAGTTCTGCTTCTCAATATTTAAACGCGCGATTGCCACCTGGCTGGTTACTGCTCCGCCAGTGTAAAGATTCTGTTCGAGTCGCAGTGTCGCATTGTAATCTTCGCTCCGCAGCCGGGTTTCGCTCTGCTGCTGCCGTTTATCGTACAGCCCGCTCGAGGTTAACGAAGGTAGAAATCCTGAGCGCGCTTCAACGAAGCCGCCGCGCGCTCCTTGCACTTTTTTCCGCGCAATCGCGATTTCAGGATTGTGCGCCTCGGCGACTGCGACGGCTTGTTCAATGGTGTAGGTGGGGATCGCTGCCTGGATAGAAGCGGGCGCAGCGGCAGCGATCAACGTGGCGATTGCCGCGAACTTCAAGCGCATTTGGTCCATCTCTTTGCAAGGGCCTTCTTTGCAACCAAGAATGCCCGTGAATTTTCCCCTTATATCAGTTCTTGCAACCCGGCGCGACTTCGGACACATTCCGCGCTTGCAATACTCGCAGCTGCTGCAGACAGGTACAACTATTGTGGTTGAAGCGGCCTGATTTGTGTCTTGCTACGAATAATCTAATTCAGATAGCTTTTCAGCTTTAACAATTTAGAAATGAGAAAAATAAGAATCGCCATCGTTGGGGTTGGAAACTGCGCCAACTCTCTTGTTCAGGGGATAAATTTTTATGACGGCTCCTCAGCCAACGACACTGGCATCGGGTTGATGCATCGCCAGATCGCCTCGTACCGGCCGGGCGATATCGAAGTCGTGTCTGCTTTTGACATTGACAGGCGTAAAGTCGGTCTTGACGTGAGTAAGGCGATTTTTTCGCCGCCCAATTGCACAAAGGTTTTCTGCGACAAGGTCAAACTCACAGGAGCCATCGTGAAAATGGGCTGCGTTTTGGACGGATTCGCTCCTCACATGCGCGACCAGGACCCGTTGCGCACGTTCCTGCCGCTGGAGAAAGAATCCACTCGCGAACAGATCATCGCCGAATTGAAGAACTCCTCCGCAGAGCTGATGGTCAATTATCTCCCGGTTGGCTCGGAGGAGGCGACCCGCTTCTACGCCAGCTGCGCGTTGGAAGCCGGACTTGGTTTCGTCAATAACATCCCTGTTTTCATCGCGAGCGATCCAACATGGGCAAAGCGTTTTGCCGACAGAAATTTGCCGGTCATCGGAGACGACATCAAAGCGCAAATGGGCGCCACCATCCTGCATCGGGCGCTGGTGGACCTTTTTCGCAAGCGCGGCGTTAGAATGGTGCGTACCTATCAGTTGAACACTGGCGGCAACACCGATTTCCTGAACATGCTCAATCGCACCCGGCTAGCGTCGAAGAAAACTTCAAAGACCGAAGCCGTCCAATCTGTGATGAGCGAGCGTCTGGCGGATGAAAATATCCACATTGGCCCGAGCGATTACGTACCGTGGCAGCTCGACAACAAAATTGCCTTCATCCGCGTGGAAGGCCGACTCTTTGGCGATGTGCCAATGGAAATCGACGTGAAACTTTCGGTGGAAGATTCGCCAAACTCGGCCGGCGTAGCGATCGACGCCGTCCGCTGCTGCAAGCTCGCACTCGATCGCGGCATCGGCGGCGTGTTGCATTCGGCTTCCGCATACTTCTCCAAGCATCCGCCCGTGCAAATGACCGACGACGAAGCCTATCGCTGCGTTGAGCAATTCATCCGCGGCGAGCGCGACCGCTGAGTTTCATCCCTGAGAGAAGCAGACTGTTCCCCTACAGATTCTTGCCATAGGTGCGATACGTTTTGTAACGCCGCGCGCCGATCGCTTCGAGGAAACGGTTGATCATAAAATTGTCCTCGAGCGTCATGCTTAGTTCGCCGGTGAACCCCCGTTTGACCATTGTTTCTTCCATTACGCGTAACACCAGCATCTCGGCGATTCCGGCACGACGATATTTCTCGACTACACCTAGAGCAATCAGGCGGCCTTTTCGGATGCGTCGCTTGTAGAACAGCAATTTGATCAAGCCGATGGGAAAACCAAAACGGGTCAATCGTCCGTTGATCCGCCGGAGGGCGACGTTGATGTCGGGCACGCCGATGACGAAGCCGACCGGCTTGTCGCCAATTTCCGCGAGCAACGTTGCCTGCGGCACGATGAGCGGCTTCATCTCGTGCGCGAGGTGATCGAACTCAGCCTCGGTAAAGGGAACAAAGCCCCAGTTTTTTTCCCACGCTTGATTGTAGATTTCGCGAAGCCGTCTGCTTTCGTCGCGGAGATTTTTGAGATTAGCCGGGCGAATCGTGACAGGCCAGCGCCTGCGAAACCGCGCGGCGAGTTGCCGCAAATGCACCACGGCTCTTGACGGATCAGCGAACCACCACGCGTACCAATCTTTGACTTTTGTGAAGCCGCAGCTCTCGATCAGCTCTCTGTAGTACGGCGGATTATGCGCGGTCAAGATCGTGGGGGGAAACTGGAATCCGTCGATCAACAGGCCGCAGACATAATTGGTTGAATAATCGATCGGGCCCATGATCTCGCTTCGGCCTTTTTTTCGCAGCCAAGCGGTCGCCGCATCAAAGAGCGCAGCAGCTATGTCACGGTCATTCACGCATTCGAAGAGTCCAAAACAACCGACATTCGTCTCGTGCAGCGAATTGTAATTCGGATCATCGCTCGCCATGATCCGGCCAACGATTTCACCGTTTTGCCGCGCGAGAAACAATGCGGCGTCACCGTGCTGGTAAAACGGATGCCGCTTGCGGTCGAGGAAGGCCTTTCGCTCGATGATTAACGGCGGAACCCACGCCGGATCATTGGCGTAAATTTGCCATTGAAATTTGATGAACGCATCGCGATCCCGGCGCGAGCCGACTTCTGAAACTTCAATATTCGACACGAATAGAAAATCGACTTACGCGGAATTTCCCCATTGCTCGGTAACTTCCAACAGCGATTCAGCCATGTGTTCCTGGCGAGTAATCAGATAGACGAGCAGAAGATTAAGCGGGATGAGTTCGAACCAGAAATAGTAAATCGGCTGGCCGATGAACAGCAAAGCAAACAAAACCAACATCCGTGAGTTCGTCATCAAGAGACCCCACCATTTCAACGTCGGGCTCGCTAGGTTTCGATAACGCGTCCTTAACCAGTCTGGGATTTCACCGTGGAACAGTTGGCTGGTTGCATCGCGCAACTTTTTCAGCTGCGGCGCAAGCATTTCCTGTTGGCGAGTAAAGTTCAAATACAATGCGAGCAGGAACTTGTTCCAGGGCTTGGAACGCCAACTTAGCTCCTGGTAATCGGATCGCAGAACAGCGGCGGAATCCAATCCCATGCGCGCTCGGTTCGTGACAAAATAAAGATACGTGCTGCGGTAATAATCAGCCGCGGCGCCTTGCAATGCGTGACTGATCCCGGCCGCCATAGCAACAAGACAGATTGCAGGCGATGAACCCTCGGCGAGGTAACGGAGAGTCAAATGGACGTAAATACTCAGGAAGCCAATGTGATCGGCAAGGCTGTCAATAATGCGGCCTTCGCGGGTCTCGCGATGAGTCAGGCGGGCGAGCTGACCGTCGGCGTTGTCGAGCGCATTAGCGCAAACGTGGAGTGCCATCCCCACGATGTTGACGCGCAAATTCCGATAAAAATAGAGATGACCCGCAACGATTCCGAAGAGGCCGGCGAACAAAGTCACGCCTGCCGGTGTCATTTTGAGCCTCTCGAAAAACTGAGCCAGCCGGAATCCTATTGGCCGATAAAAATAGAGATCGAGCACTCCCTCGACCTCGGGTGCCTTGTAAGTGGCCTCGAGAGTGGGCGCTGACTCGATTTGTTCCGGCATTAGGCTCAGACGCTGCCCACTCAAGCGTTCTGTAGCGTTGTTGGAACGAGTGTGTCCTCGAGAATATTGAGCGCTTCGTCCAGATCCTCGCGTGTATGGTTGGCCGTCACACAGGCGCGAAAACAGATGCGGTCTTCGGGCACGGCGGGAAAATCAACCGGCGCGACGAAGAGGCCGCAGCGGCGCAATTCATGACCCAATTGGTACATTCGTGCCCGATCGCCGACAACGAGCGGCATGATGTAAGTGCTCGACGCCCCGGTGTCGATCCCGATCGCGTTCAAGTGCTCCCGGAAATAGTTCGCGTTCGACCAAAGCCGATCACGCAGGCCCGGTTCGCGCCCGGCGATTTCCAGCGCCTCCAAAACCGCGGCGACGATCGCGGGAGGCAAGGCGCAGGAGTACGCGTAGGGATGCGCGTAATATCTCAAGTAATCCAATGTCTGGACCGGGCCGGTGACAAAACCGCCGAGCGCGCCGAACGCCTTTGAGAAAGTGCCGTAGACGAGCGGAATCCGTCCTTCAACGCCGAAGTGTTCAGCCGCGCCCCTCCCATGTGCCCCGCAGGCCAGCATCGAGTGCGCTTCATCAATGAAGACACTCGCGTGGTGTGACTCGGCGGCGTCGAGCAATCCGTCCAGACTGGCAAAATCTCCATCCATCGAATAAATGCCTTCAACGATGACAAGCTGCCGTTTGCCTTTTCTCCGGCTGAGCGCTGCATCGAGCGAAGCCGGATCGTTGTGCTCGAAGCGATCGACGCGCGAGCGCGAAAGCACGGCGCCGTCGCGCAGGCTCAAGTGCGATCGGTTATCCAGGATCGCAACGTCGGTCTTGCGTAAGAGACCGGAGATAGTTCCGAGCGCACCACCGAAGCCACTGCTAAACAACATCGCATCCTCGCGGCCGAGAAATTTTGCCACACGACGTTCCAGTTCCCTGTGAAGATCGGTCATTCCTGAGAGCAACGGCGAACCACATGCCCCCATTCCGTGGGTCCTGAGCGCCTCGTGCGCGGCAGCCAGCACCTCAGGATGATTGGCAAGCCCAAGATAATTGTATGAGCAAAGATTGATGACCGAACGCGGTTTCCCTTCGTAATTGATCGTCGTCCGAGCATCTGCCGTGGCGAGCAACTCCGGTTCGTAAAGCGTGGCCTCCCAGGCACCGGCTTGGCGCCATTGTGTAAATGCCAGTGGCGGCACCAGCGGATCATCGCTGTCGCCTACTATGAAATCAGCCAGACTTAGTTTCGCGTCGAACTCCTGCGCCGACAGTTGCCGATTCAAATTGCCGCTCATTGAAAATCAATCCTTAAGGCGCTTTCAGGTGCATTTTGCCACGCCCTAAAGGGCTCGGCCCAATTTGCATGCTGGAAGTTCCGTATCGGGGCAGCTATTCTACTAATTTTCGGATTTGGGACAAGAGTTTAGTGCACTTGGCTCGCCTCATCCCCGAGCACCCCAATTTCGAGAGCCCAACGCTATTTCCGCGTTGTCCCAAAAACGTAATCCCAAAGCGGGGAGCTGATGCCATATCCAACGTGATCATCTTTGTAATGATGGCGGAGATGATACTGTTTCAGCCAAAGCCACACCCCCCGTTTCATCTCGAAGTGATGGATCGCGTAATGGATCGAGTCGTAGCAAACGTAGCCAAATCCAAATCCAGCGGAGAGGGCCGGCGCGAACCGGCCAAGGCTAATGGCAAAGAGCGCCCAAAATAAGATCGCAACCGGAATGCTGATGCTCGGCGGCATGACCAAACGCCGGGCATCGTTGGGATAATCGTGATGAACGCCGTGAATAATGTAGTGCAATCGTTTCCCCAGAGCGGTCTTTGGTTCATAATGAAAAACGTACCGGTGGATAATGTATTCAAGCAGAGTCCAGATCAGCACACCGAGCAGGAACAAACCGGCCACGGCCAGAATCGACAATCGGCTTTGCCAAAACGCTAGGTAAAGCATGTAACCGACGACCGGAAAGTAGAGGACCAAAGGCGTAGCGGGATGCACATGTGAGAAAAACTCCATGAAATCGCTTTTGAACATTCGAACGGTTTCGTTCTTCGTCGAAATGTAATGCCGCTCCGCCATAATTAGAACTTAATTGGCCTCGCACTGAGATCAAGACTGCCATTCTGACTGGTTGTCGTGTCTGGAGCCGGTTGAGTCGCGCAGTCGCTGGATTCTCTCATTCGTTCAACGCGCGAATAGAGGCTGTATCGCTTGTCAAAAATAAACTGCAACAGCAATCGGCTCCATGAGGTGTGATACTTCAGATTATCGTAGAATTCCGGCGCCATGGCGCGCAATTTCGGAAGTTTGTTCCATGGGATCGACGGCAAATCATGGTGCTCGTTGTGATAGCCCATGTTTAGGGCCACTCGATTGATTGGTCCGTAATAACTGAACGTCTCCTGGTCGAAATCGTAGGTGTAATGCTCCTGAATCCAGCGAGCACCTACCGGATGCAAGCCGATCGAAAAGAAAAACGCGAATACGAGATAAAGAAACCCGGGCAAGCCGCAAAAATAAACAACCGCTGCATCATAAGCCGCTGCGCATGCGAAATTGATGAAGAACCACCGATCCCACATCTTGACCGCTTTCAGCCGAGGCGGACGGGTCACTTGAAAAAATGGAAACAGCATGAGCCAAATCGCCTTCCGATACCATTTATTGCCTACCAGTCGCGCCTCCCAATGATTCGCCAGATCAGCATCATATTGATAGTCGCCCTGGTGCGAGTGATGTTTTAAGTGATAAACCCGAAATCCCATTGCGCCGGGAGTGAGGTTTGGAAGGTCGGCTATGATGGCCACCATTTTGTTCCAGCTTGCGTTCCGAAAAATCAGGTTATGTGTCGCGTCATGAATGATGACGTAGTTGGCGTGATTGGCGAACGCGCCGATGCAAAAAGCGATGAGCACACTGAGCCACCAGTAACCAAATCCAAGCGTGCCCATTCCGTACGCGATCGCTGTTTGCAGGATGACGATTGAGACGGCAATGTGAGCAGTCCACGGATTGCGCGTCATTAACCGGCGAACCTCCGGATGCGCTTTGATGATTGCCCGCGCCCGGCTTGGGTGCGGCTGATCAGCTTCCGATTGATAAAACGCGCCGTGCATTGAATTTTAAACCTACCACAAACGAACGCCGGGCTAAAGCCTAATAGGCATGGCATTGAGATCACGATTGGCAATTGACCGGATTACCATCCTTGGTGAGACGGCAATCAACGCAGTCCAAGTATTGCAGGCTGAATCTGCTCAGATGCTGCGAATCGGAGACTCCGCCTCAGCAGTGTCCCAGTCGCGCAAAATCCGAAGGTCGTTTTGGATGGTCGATGACTCCGCGAAGCCCCCTGCGAAGGGCGCAGCTTCAAAGTGCGCGCGGTGCAGATCAGCGAACGCATTAAACGCGTTGCGCAGCCCGTTGATGCTCTGCTCCATCCACCGGCGCAGGCGATTTGCATAAAGGCTCAGAAACTCGAGCAACGCGCGGTCGTATTTGGTCTCTAGTTTTCGCCGGATGTGCGACGCCAGCATGCCTTTGCCGAGTAACGAAAGCACACGCGGTTTTTCGACTACAATCTTTTGCGAAATTTCGTTCACGTCCATCATGGGCATGCCCGTCGGTTTAGGTAATCGCTCAGGAGCGTCGCGACCCGAAGCCGAGACGACGACGTCCATCGCGTTAGCCAGCGCCTCGCGCGTCTGTTCGATAGAACGGAAAGTGGCGGCTACCGGTTCGGCAATAAGACTCGTTAGCGTCTCGGAAAAAATTGACGCTGCATCCGCATCGTCTGACTCGATCAACGCTGCTGCGATTCGCTCTGCAGCGACATCGATGATTGCCCGTTGCATCTTTGTGATCTTCCGCGTGAGAAAAAAGGATTCGCCTTGCGCGCGTTCCAAAATGCGGTTGCCATTGCGTAAGGCTTCGGTAGCTTCGTTAGATAGGACGGTACTCTCGCCTGAAACCGCTTCCGGCGCGGCTTGCAGCCCGCGCTCCAAAGCGCCGATGACGGCTTCGCGCAAACCGCCAATTTTGCGTTTCTGCGAAGTAATGGCGAGTTCGTGATGTTGGGCTAGGAATGGGCGTAGTTCGCTTTGAAACCAGTGATCGCATAACGCCGCATCCGCACCGAAGACACTGACGGCGTGCACGGGTGGTTCAACGCGAAGCTGGCTACGCAGGTTCGCTTTTACGTATGAAATCATTTGTTCTCGGTCGGCAGGGGTAAATAGATCGGCTTTGCTGATGAGGACCATGGCGCTCGCGCCCGCTTGATAGAGCGCTTGTACGACGACGAGATCATCCTGGGTAAGGCCTGCACTCGCGTCGATCAAGACAATGCCAAGATCGCACCGCGGGAGATACGCGATAGTCTCCTCCGCGCCAGCAACTGCGAGCGAGCCAAGTCCTGGCGTATCAACGAACGTGACGCCTTCCGCCAGGCGGTCGGACGGCAGTTTAACGAAGATGCGCGTGACGTGCTTTTTGTTCCCCGGATTTTTCTGCTCCGTTGCAAATCGAGGCAAATCAGACAATGGAATGATTTGCGGCTGCGCTTCGGCGAATTCGATTCCGGCTTCTGCGACAGGCCCGTGACTGATACGAGTTGGAATGGCGGTGACCGGCGTGACACCAATCGGGAGCACATCGGTTTGCAAAATGTAGTTGAGCAATGACGACTTGCCGGAGCTAACTCTGCCGAAAACGCCAACCTCAAAGGCTGCCGATTCCATTCGATCGAGCAGCATGCTCAGCGTGCCGCGAAATTCTACGAGACCGTGTGCGGTGACGATCCTTTCGATTTCGCTGAGCAAACGAATCTCATCACCCGTTTTGCCTAATTGCTGGAGCCGCTGTTGCAGATCGCCACCGGCGCCCTTGCCCAAATAAGTTCGCAGCTTGGCCACCAATCCATCCAGCTCCGCCCGGATACCGTCTAATCTATCGGCAGCCTCAGGAGAAAGGGGGCCGTAGGCGCGCATTCGTTTCGGTGTGAGCTCGTTCAGCGAGATCGAACAGTACATCAGATTAATCGCGGCGGCCCACACCGCGCCGGAGTGCGGCTCGGGCGGCGGAATGTTGAGCTCCTCCATGACACGCCGCATCGCTTCGCGAATCCGGAGGATGTAATCGTGGGTTACCTTGCGCTGGATTGGCGTCGTGTCATCGGAGTGTCTTCGGAATGGCGACAGCGAACCAGCATCGGCCATAGTGTGCTCAGCTTCCGAGAGCAACTTGTCGATGTACTGAAACGTGGTGCGCACATGCCCTGATGGTGCTCACTGAAACTGTTTGCCCCGGCTTCTTGATTCATTTTCCTATGGGTACGTCAACGGATTCTTTGGTCGCCAAATCGACTTCGCGAATGCGCCGATCGAGGTCAAGAGGATCAAGACCAAACGGACTTTCGATGCGGTACTCGCGCGCCGTGAGCTCGATGAGCAGTCCTTCGAGGATGCGCGGGTTGCCGCCACTCATCCGGTGCAATTCATCTGTGTGTTCGCACGCGTCCGCCTGAATGTTTCCTTCCGCTACGGCCTCTTCAACGAGCGTTCGTGTTTCCAGCGCCGTTAGCGGCGAGATCGTGACGCGCTGGAATTTATAGAGGTCTAGCCAGATGTGCCCGATTTCGTGTGGCTGATCCGAGCGGCACGCGATCCAGATTGGAATGTGCTCGCCGAGATATGCAATGAAACGCGCGAGGCGCGGCGGCGTGTGTGCCAGATGATCGAACACGACCGGCTCGCCACGCCGCTCCAGATAAGCAAGCAGACGTTCCTTGCGCTCAATGACATTCAGTTTGCTATGGGCCCAGCCCAGTTGCCGTTCTAAGTTTTCGCAAATCCGCCGCAGACTCGATGTTTCTTCGCAGACCAGCAACGGGCAATATTGCCGGACCTGCCGTAAAAGCGCACTCTTCCCAATTCCCGCCGGGCCGACAATGACCACGTGCCTGCGCAAGTCGTACAGAGTGCGCAGTTCATTGACGTCGGACTGTCGCCCGAAGAATGGCAAGCCCTTCTTCATGGCCGGTTACAATCTTTTGCCCCGACTAAGTGAGTCAGTACGCGAAGGTGAGCGTCCTCTTCGTCACGGCTGATCAAATCACGCCGGAGGGCGTCTCGCTTGGCCACGTACTGGCGCATTTGCTGCGCCATCTCTTGAAAGGGACGCGAAGCCGTTGCTAGAAGAAATTCCCGCGTTGCGTGCGATACAACGGAGAGCAAACACGCGAGGTGGTACATGCAGACTCCTTGAGAACGTTCGTAGTTTCGTCTCCCCAGTTTGTCCGAAACGAAACTGCCGAGTCGGCCGATATAATCACTCTCCTCTTCGGTCAGCATGCGACAAACACGGCAGTCTTTGCGCGTTCGTGGGATGGTACGCAACGTCGACGCGCTAGCGTCATCATTGGCGGCTTTTACCAGAAGATTTGAAATTTCTTCGGCTAGTATCGCGAGTCCCGCAGATTCGCCCCAAGGCGAAGACATGCTATGCAGTTGCCAAGAGTGAAGCGGGCAAAAACCCAGCTCTGCCGCAAAACTTTCCTGCGCTTCCTTAGTGGAAGAGAGCGCATACTGCCACTGAGCGAAAAAATCGCGCGCAGTATTGATTACGTAGTTGCAAACGGCGCAGCCGCGCGTCCGCAAATCGGCGGCGAGATTAGTTTGTGAGTTCACTCTAAATCGACTGCTTCCTTCCGAATTTTTTCGGTAGGAGTCATCAGCCCTTCGGCATTTTGGTCGCGAACAGACGCGACCGAGCAAACTCCATTGCGATTTCAAAGTAGGCACCGCTCGCAAATGAAATCAAGCGCTGAAGGAATTGCGTTGAAGCGTTAAACCGTTAAAGCGTGGAAGCGTGGAGATGAGTCAGACCTGGACAAACCAAAAAGATGGTTCGCTGATGCGGCTGATTCCCGCCGGCGAATTCATCATGGGCTCAGCCATCGAGCAGACCGAAGCGGCGAACGCGACGGACAAGGCGGGCCCGCTGTTTCCACTCTTGCACGAAACTCCGCAGTTCCGCCCGAAGATCGACAATTTCTATTTGAGCGTGTTCGCGGTAACGAATGAACAGTTCGCGCATTTCCTGACTGAAACCGAGCCTTCGCCGCACCAGCTTCAGTTATGGGTTTCATGGCTGGATCGCATTGTGCCGTCTAGCGAAGGAGGGTTGTACTCCGCGGTGCCTGAATTCAAATCGCACCCCGCGATCAACGTCACCTGGTTCGGCGCAGAATCTTATTGCCGGTGGGCCGGCTTGCGGTTGCCGACCGAAATCGAATGGGAAAAAGCTGCTCGCGGAAACGATGTCCGCATTTTTCCGTGGGGCAACGAATGGGACCCAAACCGACTCTGTTGGTGAGGCAGTCACGATGAAAAAGAAACGACCACGCCGGTGGACGCATTTCCGCAAGGCTGTTCACCGCACGGTATTTTCCAAATGGCTGGTAATGTCGAGGAATGGTGCGCCGATTGGTATCAACCCGACGTTTACAAGCATTATGCCGCAGGAAATCTCGCGACCCCGCAGGCAGGGATGGGCCGCGTCATTCGCGGCGGCAATTGCTTGCGCAAGAACAAACTCGAATTTCGCTGCGCAATGCGCCGCGCAAACACGCCAGCGTTTACAAACATCCTTTTGACTGGCATCCGGTGCGCGTGCGACAGGAGAGTCGCACAAACGTAGCGATGTTGCGTGCTCGCATTTGCCCTATGCTGTCTATCCTTGCAACAAACGTTTACTACAGCGAGCGCCGCAAAGCGCGCGGGGCAGTAGGCAACGGTGGAGAAGCTAAAGCTGCGCTTCGCGGTGCTCGGCCCGGGCGACAGTCCAGACTTCGCGCGCCGCACCGGCATTGATGGCGAATATGCCAAGGCCGACGATGAGATCGGGCCATGCTGACGAAGTGTACGCGGTAAGAAATCCCGCAGCGATAATGGCGACATTTGCCACAGCATCGTTGCGAGCCGACAAAAATGCAGCGCGGGTCAAACTACCGCTGTGTGATCGGAAGCGGGCGAGAATGAACGCGCATGACAAGTTGATGATCAACGCGCCCGCGCCGGTAACGGACAGTGGAATTGGTGCGGGCGGCAGTGGAGCGATGAACTTTTGCCATGCTGTCCATAGCGTTGAAGCACCGGGTACGAGCAAAATTCCAGCCACAGCCATCCCCAGACGGGCGCGGCTTCGTGCGCTCCAGCCGAGCGCTACAGCAATCAAGAAATTGACTGACGTATCTTCCAAAAAATCGATGCTGTCGGCAAAGAGCGACACGGAACCGATCGCAACTGCCACCGCGAACTCAACACCGAAATAAGCGAGATTCAGGGTTGCAACGAGCAAAACAATTTTGCGCAGTTCGTTCATCGTTCGATTCGCGTATCGACTTTATGTCGATCTATGCCCTTTTCGCTGCGCCAAGCGTGAGCTGGCCGAAAACTCCAAGAATCTTTGATGGCTGCCACACGTGGGTGCGCGTGGCCGACTCTACTGATTACGATCTTATTGATCCGCACGAAGCAGGCCCTTGGACGCCAAGTCCCTCAGGATATCCCGTGCTTTCACACGAACACGCAAACTCGAGTGATGAGTCGCAGCGCGCACCGTATCTGACGCCGTGGTGCCGCCGATTTTTCCGAGAGCTTCCACTGCGCTCTCGACAAGAAACGGGTCTTTGGCTTTTCTCGCAATTTTAGTTAATGCGGGCACTGCTTTTTGTTCGCGGCGTTCACCGAGAATCCATGCGGCACGCACCGGAGTCATTGGCTCCTTGTGACGCAGCGCAGCGATGAGCTTGTCAGTGTAATCCGCCTGCGAAACCCGCTCTGAAATATCGGTATGGCAATGCGGGCAAATGGTCGCCTGCTCCGAGACTTCGCGCCAGCAGTTGGGACAGTAAAATGTTGTCATTCTTCCAGACCAGGAAGCGGTGCCTTCTGTAACCCTGCAGGCGATTGCAAACGTGCCTTATCTTGATGCGTCAAAGTTTCAGCGATTTCAGCCAATCGCGACAATGCCTTGTGCTTCGTTGCAATCTCCGGATCAACCTGCTCGGAATGTTGCTTTCGCTGCTCAAGCGCTTTCTGCATCGCGCCCCGTGTGGCTGCGAGACTCATTGCCAATCGCTCATCCAGCTCGGCGCCAAAACGGCGGAACGTGTCCTCCAAGTTTTGCCGTGTCGCCCAGCGCAGGTTCTCCATGTTGCGTATCACGACGGCATCGATCTCTTCGAGCAGGCGTTGGCGCATTCTTCGTTTGTGCATCGGCGCAGGTAAAAACCGATCAAATGCGCCCGGCGGTATCGGATTGAGTTCCGCCGTTCGCGCGGCTGTTACCCAAAATGGCTCACGTTTGGCTTCAAAAGCCTCGCTGCTCTCCGGAGCGTGGAAAGGAATCTCCAAAAGATTGGCCGCCGTTTGCCGAACTAAAGTGATAAGTTCGTCAGCGCGACGTTGATGAACGCGCAACACTTCTTCAATCCGCGCGCCCACTTTACGAATCACCTTTCTCAACGCGTCGTCGAAAAACGTGACCACCGTCGCCGTAAGCAGTTTTCTCGCGTCGTCGGAGTTTTTACCGGCAGCCAGCGCTTGATCGAGTCCACGCTCCAGGATGGCGCGAGCCTCGGCACGAAGTTGTTCGGCTTCGGCATCGAGCTTTTGCAAGGCGCGCAAACGGTCGCCAGCAAGAAAATCATTAGCGTTTTGCCGCTCCACTTCGAAACGTTTGGCGGCTTCGTCGAATGTAGCCATCCGCTGCTCTAAATCTTCCACGGGCAAGCGCAGCGACTTGAGCACGATCTCTGTTGCGAGTTCCAATTGTGCAATTAACGCGGCTGCTTTTCGCGCGACCGCTGCGTTGAGCTTTTCGCGCTTTTCAGTCGCAAGGAATTGAATCAAATGCTTTTCGAGCTCCGCGAATCCGCTGGCCGCGAACCCGTTGGCATCGGCCGATTCCGCCGCTCGAAGGGCGTCCCGCGCCGACAGACTGAAAATCGGCGTGGCTGGATCGAGGCCGCCATGGTCGACCAGCGCCTTGCGCAGAAAAGTTGCCGCTTTCTCTCGTTCGTGTGGTTCGATCATGTCGATCTTGTTTAAGACGATGATCAGTCGCGCCACGGTTTGGCGAATGCGCGCAAGGTATTCGATCTCAATTTCTGTGATCGGCGGATCTGCGGAAACAACTAGCAGCGCCGCGTCACACTCCGGTAATATCGCATCAGCTGCCGCAGTTTGATGGCGGTGCGTCGAACCGACGCCTGGCGTATCGATGAGCACAACGCCGTATTCGAGCAACTCGGCAGGCAGAAACACGTCCACGCGCGCGACATTCAAAACATTGCGGGGATTTGCTTCCTCAGTGACGAACGTAGTGAGCGTCTCGCGCAAGGCTTCTGTGCTCTTCGGTTCAAACGCCTCCACTTTGCCCGAGGCGTAGGTGACGCGAATTCTCGAAGTCGCCGCAGGTTCCAGAAATGTCGGGATCGCAGTAACCGGCACCACGCCGATCGGCAACACGGATTGTCCAAGCAGTGCGTTAAGCACAGTGGTTTTGCCGCGCTTGAATTGACCGAGCACAGCCAACTGAAACCGCTCTGTAGTCAGCCGTTCACGCAATGAATCCAACCGCGTCAGAATTTTCGCCTGACTAGCGGACGGACTCGCGACGCAGGCGACCGCATCGGTCAAAATTCGGGGCAAATCGCAAGTGTGGTCATGCATTGTTCTCGTCGCTCACGTCCTCAACGCTCATGATTCGGAACGCGGATACCTTACGCCGGTAGAGACGGCCCCACGCATGCATCGCCTCGACGCTGGGTTGAAAAAATTTCTGTGCGAAAAGCGTCGGCACAAACGCGCTCAAAATAACGGTGCTCACTAGAATCGTGTATTGCATCTGATCGATGATGTGATTTTGCAGGCCGAACAAGGCGGAGATGGTTCCAAAGGTCAGCCCCGTCGCCATCAGAAGCGTCGTGTAACTCGCTTCACGCACTTTCATGTAGTGCATTCGTGCCAATGGAAAAACACCGACAGTCTTCGTCAGCATCTTGATAATCAGAAACGCGCCAATGATTAAGAGACCGGTCCACAGCGCCGGCAGCGAGACGTACAGGCCGGCTTTGATGAAATAAAACGGCGTGAAAACGGCGAACGCGATGCTGCGCATCCGATGGACGAGCGTTTTGTCCCGCAGGAAAACTCCAGCCACGACTAGACCGATTAGATACGCTGGCAAGACCGCCTCGCTTTTGGCTGTTGTGGCGAGGCCACCGAGAAAGAAGAGGACAAAGAAGATGAACTTTACCTCGGGTTCGCTCACCTGGGTTGCACCAAGGCGCGTGATGATTGATTGCGTCCAACGGGGCATGAACCACAGAACGATCAACGTCGCGATCACGAACAACAGCAGCCAAAGATTATAGTTCGCGAACAGGGTGCCGAGCGCGAGTACGGTTCCGAAATCGGTAATAAAGCACGCAGCCAGGATCATCTTGCCCATGGCAGTATCGCTGAATCCACCCTCAATCATCACCGCGTAAACGATGGCGACCGAAGTGGTGGAGAGTGCGATGCCAGCGATTTGTGCCTGATGCAGAGACCAGCCGAAAACGAATTGCGCGAAGAGCCACACGACAGCAAATGGAATGGCAAACGAAAGAACGCCGATCAGCACGCTCGCGCGCCAATTGGCCTTCAGCGAAATCGGATCGATCTCTGCTCCGGCGAGAAACGTGAGCACGCCGCTGCCGAGGAGCGCGAGAAAGTTGGTCCACTCCGTGGATTGCAATATGTGATGCAGGTGTCCCCCGCCGACACCAGTTCCGGCAAGGCCGATGTGCAACGTGCCGCCTTCCAAGCCGACGGCAACGTTGCCAGCGATCACGCCAACCAAGATCTCAATTAAGGCCACCGAAATGCCCGTGCGGATCGAGATCAGACTGGCGACGAGGGCCAGGCCCATCCAGACCGCCGCGATAAACCAAATGTTTTCGAACATAAAAAACTCCTTCCGACTGGAAGGAGTCATTAGCTCACGCGATTCTCCGCGCTTCAGGCGGGACGGCAAACTCCATTGCCTCGCTGGACTCTACCGCATCGCTATTTCGGATCAACCAAAAGATTCGGGGTCAACATCGGTGCAGATCTGCGCGCTCCTCAAGCCACTGCTCACGCGTACTTGCAAAAACCAGCGTCGGGAATCCGCGAAAAACGGTTTGTTTCTCCAGCTTCATTCCGTTTTTCTCAGCGACACGGCGCGACGGCAGATTGTCGGGATGAATCAGCGAAATGACGCGCGGCAGTTTCAGATCGGCAAACGCGTGGTCACGCACGGCTCGAGCCGCTTCGGTCGCAAGTCCTTTGTTCCAATATTGGCGATGAAGCCGATAGCCGATTTCGATCTCTTTTGTTCCATCGACCTGTTGGTGAAGAAACCCGCAGTAGCCGATCAGTTCGTTGTTTCCGCGAAAAATGACGGCGAATTGCGAAGGCAACACAGCTTGGTTCCAAGAGAGAAATTTCTGCAGCACGGTCTGCGTTTGCTCGCGCGTGTATGGGCCGAGCGAAAAGCGCATGAAATCCGGGTTCGCCATCATCTTTGCCAGAAGATCGATATCTTCATCGCGGAAGGGGCGAAGAATAAGTCGCGGCGTTTCAAGCATCATTTTGGTAAGGGCGATTGACCTCAATCGCCATGGGCGGTTCGGGTGAACCGCCCTACCTTATCGCTGCTGCGGTCAGCAGCCATTACAACATACAATTCAAATGCGAGTTTCGATTTATAATCGGGATGCCAACGGACGACAAAGAATACGCGCGACCGGCGCAGCCTCCAGATACATCCAGTTTGAACGAGGTGCGCGACGCGGCGCGCGAATGCACGGCGTGTCATCTTTACAAGCGTGCCACAAAAACGGTGTTTGGCGAAGGCCCAAAGAGCGCGCCGATCATGTTGGTCGGCGAACAGCCGGGTGATTACGAAGATGTCGCCGGCAAGCCGTTCGTCGGACCAGCCGGGAAAATCATGGACCAGGCGCTGGCGGAAGCCGGAATTGATCGCAAGGAAGTGTACGTCACCAATGCGGTGAAGCATTTTAAGTGGGAGCCGCGCGGGAAGCGCAGAATTCATCAAAAACCGAATTCGCGCGAGATTGCCGCTTGTCGTCCGTGGCTCGAAGCGGAACTACGTTTGGTAAAACCGAAACTGGTGGTCTGCCTCGGCGCGACGGCCGGGCAAGCGATCTTCGGCCCTTCGTTCCGAGTGACCCGTGAGCGCGGAAAAGTACTATCGTCGAAACTCGCACCGCGCGTGCTCGCAACGGTTCATCCGTCATCGTTACTTCGGCAACCTGACGAGGAATCCCGCGAGCGGGAATACAAACGCTTCGTTGATGATCTTCTTGCTGCTTTAAAAGCAGCAAGCGAAGAATAGCGGTTCACTGGGACATGGTAGGCGCGGTTCACCCCGAACCGCCCGAGGCGAACGCAAGCTGGTTTCCCTTGCTGAAAAATTTGCGAGTCGTGTTACGCTTCGTTCGGCAACGAACGGTGGGGGTATAGCTCAGTTGGTAGAGCGTCTCGTTCGCAATGAGAAGGCCAGGGGTTCGAATCCCCTTACCTCCAGCCTTCGCTTGTAGCGCAGCGCAAAGCGATGGCTGCCACGCCGTAGCCTCGGCGAAGGCGGGCTGTGCTGTAGCAACTTTCCTTTAACCGCTCCAAGGCTACGGTTGGCAGGCCCAGCCTTCTTCGCTAATGATTTCGCAGGGGCCGCGGTTGGTTCAATGAAAGGCTTCCATTATGTCTACATACTCGTTAGCGAGGCGAATGATGAGGTGCATTACAGCGGCGTAACGCGCAATCTCGCCGCCCGACTCGTCGAGCACAACAGTGGGAAGTGCCCACATACAGCGAAACGCAGACCGTGAAAAATTGAAACGGCACTCGCGTTTCGATCGGAAGCTAAGGCGCGTCGTTTTGAACGCTATCTGAAGGCCGGATCAGGCCGCGAATTCGCTCGGCGTCACTTTTAAAGCTTTCGGGGCTGTGGCGCCATAGCCTTGACATCATGATCGCGGGGCGATTACCAGTCGCAGCGTGAATCCGCTGACTGGGAGCCGCCGCGAGCTCGATTCTGTTGTCGTCAATATCGAGCTGACCCTGGCCAGCATCATCCAGGGTGTTGCACTGTTTTTCCTGACCGACAACGCGCGCGCTATTTTGTCGTGGCGACATTGGGACGCGTTTCTCTATGTGGCCGCAGGTTTGTGCGTGATTTTTATCTTCTGGTCGTGATCGATCATTCACACGCTAACCCTGATCAAATGGCCACTGGAATTTGCGCACAACTTTTTCTACATCGGTTGCGTGCTCGGCGAGGCGATTTTGTTTAGTCGGCTCGACCGTCCGCTGGCATGGTTCCACAGCTCAGCGCTGCGTATGCGGGTGTTGTTTGGTTACTTTTCATCTATGACATGCGACTGATCTGCGCCCGCGTTGCGGAATCGAGCAACGACGCCGAACAGGCACTTTACGCGCGCGCCAGGACCGATCAGTTACTGAATATCTGGCTGCTTGTTCCCTTGCTTTTCTTTTTCAATCTCGGCTGCGCCGTCGCCATCTGGACCCGGCCGGATTTGTTCCTTGCTCGCCGCGGCCATGTTTGGTTAATCAGCGCCCAGTTAATCTCGTTCATTGTCTATCTCGCCTACATCGCTCGTTACTTCAAAACAATCGCGACCCTGGTCTTGCGGAGTCGCCAGGGAGACTAACCAGCATCCTTTGCGCTTCGAGTGATAGTGAACTTCCCGTTGTAGTTGTCCACGACGACAAGACTGCCAACATTTATTCGGAGTTTTTCTGCAAGCCAAGGCTGTATCACCACGTTGAGATTCTCGCCGTCAATCTCGCCAATACCTCGAGCAAGCGGCCCAAGTTTGTCACCGCCTGCTGCCAGCGGAATCTGGAGAGTCAACCGGCCGTCAATTAGTTCGACTGGACCTTCAAGTGAGATTTTTTCGGCCATGGAAGTGTTCTGAAGCCTAACTACGATTCGACAAAGTCTATTTCGCCTATTTCGGCCTTTCTATGGGAAAGGCTCTGCCAAAACCATGCTTCTCCTTTACGAGGACTTTCGACCAGCACAAGCTCGATGCTATCTCTAGTACTCAACTTCGAAAGGTGAACGGCATTCGCATCCGAACTACGACCGGCTGGCCATTTTTGCGCGCCGGAGCGAACCGCCAATTTTGCAGAGCAGACATTGCTTTCTCTGCAAATGAATAAGCTGTGGCGGTTATGGGGCGAATATCGCTGGTCGTGCCATCAGCTGCGACGCTGAACTCAACCAGGGCATAACCCCA
>QHPD01000084.1 GCA_003218975.1 Verrucomicrobiota bacterium | reverse complement strand
GTTCTTCGATGTATTTAACGACGTCGCCGACCGTTTGCAGTTTTTCGGCGTCTTCATCCGGCACTTCGACACCGAACTCTTCTTCAAAGGCCATCACCAACTCGACAATGTCCAGCGAGTCCGCTCCCAAATCCTCGATAAAGGACGCCTGCGGCGTGACCTGCTCAGGGTTCACACCGAGCTGCTCGACGATGATGTCCTTGACCTTTTCTTCGATTGATTTTTCGGCCATAAAATTCGTTGGTTTCGTGCAGCCTTAAACGGCTCGGCACAGCAACGCAAGTAAAACAATTAGGCTCCTTGTCAATCAATTTCGGGACGGTAGCAATATCGCGCTGTCCCGCATGCGCGGGGAGACAGCGCAGTGCGTTATCTCTATACGATTCTTCACATTTACATCCCCTATCAATCGAGTACATAGAAACGATGTCCTCTTCCGTTGTCGAGCCCGTTGATTTGCTCGAGCTAAAGTTGCTGCCTGCCTGGGTAAAAGAAGCCGATGAGGCGACCAACTACGCGTGTTACACGGGAGAAAAGCAGAGACGGGAACTGCGAAATCGTCGGGATGGCAAAGGTAAACGCTCACCGTCTAAAACGATAGGTAAGCAGACACCCAAAATGGTAGTGCGCGACCGCCGGGCGCGCCGGCTAAGGGATCGCAGCCAGGCTCAACGTAAGCAAGCTTGGCATCATCCAGCCACGGCGAAACCCCAAATTGATATCCGCTTTTTGCCGTACCCGCCTGCGCTTGAGAATGTGATCGCGCAGATCAAGGCGGGCTCAGTTGCGTATTCGTTGTTTGCGCTGGCGGGCCTGTTCCTGCAAAAACCGCAGCGCTACGAGGTACGTTTGACGGCGAAATCCGAGTCGCCGCTCTTTCAATTGGGCGAGAACGGCGCCTTTTCTTTAGATCGAGACTTTCTCGAGCGGAACGCGTTTCGATTTGCTTATGAAAATTTTTACAAGACCGACATCACGCAGTCGGAGCCGATCAAAGGTAATTTCTCAAATGTAGCGCGGTGTAGGCTGAGCGGGACACTTCTGGGCCCGACCAATCATCACAATTATCAGCCGCAACTTCGCAGCCTTTACGAACAACGCTTCAGCCGTCGGATGAGCTTTGCTGATTATCAGCGACAAGTCGAGATTGTGAACGATTCGGCGCTGATTGAGCGGTGGAAGGAACAGGCATGCACGGTGACCACATATACCACGCTGCGCGAACCAACACCCTCAGCGTTCGCGTCCGCGGCGGAAGCGGAACGGCATTTTCGCATGCATTACTTGCCGGGCTTGATTCGCAGCGTTGAGGAGGTGACGGTCGGTGGAGTTTTGAGTCGGCGTTTGGCTGATCGGATGCTGAACCGCGCGATCGAGGACACGTGGACACGCGAGACCCGGTCGCCCTCGAACATGATGCAGGAATTATCCGCTCGATTTCGACAAACTGGTCTCAATATTTTCCGGGATCGTCGCGGCATGTTGTTCGTCTCGCCCATCCGGCCGCGTCGCTTCGTCTGCGGACAAGCTGGCGTGTCCCCGAGCGTGCGTGCGATTCTCGAAGCAGTAGGCGCGAAGCCGGCAATCAATCGCAAAGAACTTTTCGAGAAATTGATTACCGACCCGGAGAGCGAAGATGCGGAACCGCGCAAGTTTGGACTTGCTTCCGACCTGCGTTGGCTGATTAGCGAAGGTTACATCATCGAGTTCAATGATGGTTCGCTCGACTTGCCCCGAGCAAAAGCTAAATCTGCTGTTGCTGCGGCTGTCCCAGCCGCAAATGAAGATTTGGCACTCGTCGCGGCGAGCGAAGCTATTCCCCTAAGTGAATTGGAAATCGGCTGCAGCTAAATGGGAGAGCAGGCCCTCGACGACCGTTCGATGACAATCGAATTTGTAGGGCATCTGTGCAAGATGCCGGCGTCTCACAGAGACGCCTTATAGAGCTAGATGATGCCGGCTTTTTTTAAGGCGCGATAGGCGCCGTTTTTGTTGATCGTTTTAAGCCCACGAGCGCTGACGCGGATCCGCACGAACTTCCTCAGCTCCGGTACCCAGATGCGTTGATGGCGCAAATTCGGCGCGAAAGCACGCGGCACATTTTTCGTGATGTGCCGACCCACTCCGCCTTTTTTCTTGGCCAAGCCGCGGCGATGAATGACGCTTCCGCGCGTCGCTCTCGATCCTGTGATGTCGCAAACTCTCATGTCTGGGAAAAAAGCGGCGTAAGATGCCGTGTCTTAGTGCTTGGGTCAAGCGGATCGCTGCTCGCAACCGTTTAGTTTAATCACGAATGCACACTAATTAACACTAACAAAGTTTGAGAAAACCTGGTCCTCCTCAATTCGTGTTTATTCGTGTCCATTCGTGGTCGTGTTGAACGCGCAAGTGTCCGGGCGGTCAAATTTATCTCGCGTAAGAGGGCTGTGGTTTTGCAAGATCGACGTCGCAATTGAGCCATGACGCAAAAGAATAATCACAAACTGCGGATCGGGATTGTGGGCGCGGGCAATATTGTTCGCACCCGCCATCTGCCGGCGCTCAAAAAGCATCCCGAAGTCGAGATTGTCGCCGTCTCGAATTCGACCTACGAAAGTTCGGAAAAATTTTGCCGCGAACATCTCCCGCATGCTACGCCGATCCGCAACTGGCCTGAGCTCATTGCGTTGCCGGACCTCGATATTATCTGGATCGGCACTCCGCCGTATATGCATTCGGCGGTAACGATCTCCGCACTTGAAGCAGGCAAACACGTTTTTTGCCAGGCGCGGATGTCGATGGACCTAGCTGAAGCCGAGGAAATGCTGGCCGCATCGAAGCGCTATCCCGAACTGGTGACGATGCTTTGTCCGCCGCCATTCGGGATTCGCGCCGACTTGCTGGTGAAAAAGATCCTCGCCGAAAATTACATCGGCCGCCCGCATCATGTGCGACTACAGAGTTTTACCGGCAATTATCTGGATCCCGATGCACCGGCGCATTGGCGGCAAAGAATCGAGATCAGCGGACTCAACACTCTCACGCTCGGCATTTACGTGGAAGTATTGCAACGCTGGCTCGGTGATATCACCGGCGTCTTCGTGCGCGGCAAAATCATTCATCCAATCCGCCAGGGCTACGAAGTGATCATTCCCGATTTACTTACTGTCCTTTGCAGTTTCGAAAATGGAGCCGAAGGCGTGCTCGAGTTCGGCGGAATCAATGCAATGACGCCGAGCGATCGGCTGGAAATTTACGGCAACGTAGGGACCCTCACTTACGATTTTGGTTCCGATGTCGTGCAGGCGGGCAAGCTCAGCGATCGCGCTTTGCATCTTGTCGATCTTCCGCCCGAGCTGGCAAGAGATTGGCGCGTGGAAGAAGATTTTCTCGCCGCTGTTAAATCAAAGGGCCGTATACGGGCACATCCGAATTTCGAGGAAGGCGTGCGCTACATGCGCGTCGTCCAAGCGGCGGCCGATTCGCGCGCACGCAACGAATGGGTTGCGATTAAGAAGTAGCCATTGAAATTCCGTCTATAACTCGGATAGATGGAATAATTCAGTATAAACCTTGTTAGGTCCTATGCGACCCGTCCTCCTTTTTTGCGCGGTGGTGCTGCTTTCCTAGGCATCAAGAAATGACGCACTCACGCGCGGAGGTTGTTGCATCCGTCGAAGCGACTTTTCCAAAAGAGAGTTGGGCGTGCGTGCTGGAGTTACTCGACAGCTATGGCATTGAATCATACGAGCGAGAACGCGAGCGGGTGCAGCTCGACATCCTGAAGCTCAGCGCCGGCAAGGAAGAGAAAGTGCGCGAGTACGTGGCCGTGGCAAAACGCGATTATCGCGACGTGCTGTTTTGGGCGGAGTATCCCGAAGAATCCAGATTAGACACGCCAGAGAAAAGGCAACGGGTGAGAAAAATGTTCGAGAAATTCGGCATCGAACCACCGAGCGATCTTTGATCTGAAGATTGCCCGAGATCAGAGCGCCGCTGCCGCGCGTGCGAGCACATAACCGATGAGGCCGCTTGCCGGCAGAGTGAAAAGCCAGGCCCAGATAATTCGCTCGACCACTGTCCATTTCATGCCGCTAAAACGTTTCACCGCGCCGACGCCCATGATCGAAGTAGAGATCACATGTGTGGTTGAGAGGGGAATACCGTAGTAGCTCGCGCTTTGA
>QHPD01000083.1 GCA_003218975.1 Verrucomicrobiota bacterium | reverse complement strand
AACATGAAACGTTTGCCCTCTTTGTTGGTCAGTATCCCGCCATCGCCTCGCACGCCTTCTGTCACCAAAATTCCCATCACCCCGGGCGGCCAGACCATACCAGTGGGATGAAATTGAACGAACTCCATGTCGATGAGTTCTGTGCCTGCGTCGTAGGCGAGTGCGTGTCCATCGCCGGTGTATTCCCAACTGTTACTGGTGATTTTGTAAGCGCGCCCGATCCCGCCCGTCGCCAGCACGACTGCTCTAGCGCGGAAAATTTTGAAGCGCCCGCGCTCGCGCTCGTATCCAAAAGCGCCAATCACACGATCGCCATCTTTTAACAGGCAAAGAATCGTGTGCTCCATATACACATCGATTCCCTGATGGACACCGTAGTCCTGAAGTGTGCGAATCATTTCCAGTCCGGTGCGATCGCCGACATGGGCGAGTCGCGGATATTTGTGCCCGCCAAAATGTCGCTGCAGAATCCTTCCATCTTTCGTACGATCGAAAACGGCGCCCCACGCTTCAAGCTCGCGGACGCGGTCCGGCGCTTCCTTCGCGTGCAGCTCAGCCATGCGCCATTGGTTCACATATTGACCGCCGCGCATGGTATCGGCGAAGTGGACCTTCCAATTGTCGCGCTCATCGACATTAGCGAGCGCCGCCGCAATTCCGCCCTCAGCCATCACCGTGTGCGCCTTGCCCAGAAGAGATTTGCAAACAAGCCCAACGCGAACACCAGCCGCCGAAGCTTCAATCGCCGCCCGCAACCCTGCGCCGCCCGCGCCGATGACAAGAACATCGTGTTCGAAGGTTTCGTAATCCGGCATGGTGAATTGTGAATTTGTGAATCGTGATCCGTGAGCTGTTACATCGTTGGCACGCGCGGGTCAGCCGAAACTCGATTCACGATTCTCGAATCTCGATTGCCGTCGTTCAAACGATCCGAAGATCGTGCCATATGCCCATCGAACAAAGCCGCACGTAGAGATCAGCAAATCCAACCCAGAACAAACTCAGCCATGCCCAGAGCATGTGGCGACGATTGAAACAGGTCACGCAGGCGTAAGCGCGATAGCAGGGTCTTGATTTTGAAAATTGATCGAGAAATCCCCCGGCCAAATGCCGAAGGGAATGGCAACCAAAGGTGTAACCGGCAAGCAACACGACGTTGACCGCGAGAATGGCGGTGCCCACACCGATGCCGAACGAACTTTTTCCGGTGGTGGGATCGATAAACCAAAGGGCTTCCCAGACATCGTAGGTCAGAACCCAAAGGAAGAAGAGAGCAAGATAGAGAAAATAACGGTGCACATTTTGCATGACGAGCGGGAACGAACATTCACCCCAATAACTCTTGCGCGGCTCACCGACGGTGCACGCGGGCGGATCGGCCCAGAACGCTTTGTAGTACGCTCCGCGGTAGTAATAGCAGGTGACCCGAAAGCCAGCCGGCGCCCAGAGAACCAATAACGCTGGCGAAAAAATCAGCCAGCTCGGCCACCACGCGGGCTTGGGCCCAAACCAGCTGTGCGGTGAATCGCCGAAAATTTCCGGCGAATAGAACGGCGAGATGTAGTTACCAAAAAAATAATTTCTTCCCTGAAATGCCGCCCAGGTAGAATACACGATGAAGATCGACAATCCTACAAAGACAAGCAGCGGCTGCGTCCACCAGATATCTGGGCGCATCGTCTGGCCAAACGAACGGCGTGGCAGCGCTGTCGCTTCATTCATTTGCCGTCGGCTCCTTCAACCGGCAGCTTCGCTTTTTTCCACGCTTCCCAACTGCCAGGAACATTCCAAAGCTCCTTGAATCCTTCCGGTTTCAAAATGCTCGTGGCGATGCTCGCGCGATAACCACTTCCGCAATAAACCGCTGTCAGTTTGTTGCGATCGAGTTCATTCATGCGGTTACGCAATTCCGGCACGAAAATATGGCGGGCGCCAGGAACGTGTCCCCGTTTCCATTCGCCGGGCGACCGCACATCGACAACTTGCAATGCGGATTTTCGCTCATTTAGCTCATGCACACTCATCTGTCCGATTCTCTCGAGCAGAAATCCCGCCGCGTCCCACGCTCTCATCCCGCCGGTCAAATAACCGGCGAATTTTGTGTAACCGGTGCGCACAAACAAACGCACGATGCGCTCGAGATCGTCGTCGCTTTCCAGCACGAGAAGAATCGGCTTTTCCGGATTGAGCATCCAACCTGCCCAGATGGAGAGAATCGGCGAGCCACCAATGTTGAGAGCGCCAGGAATATGGCCGCCCCCAAATGCAAGCATCATCCGCGTATCGACGAGCACGCTCGCGTTGTTCTCAATCGCATCCTTGAATGCTTTTGGCGGAAGCGTCGGCACGCGCGGCAGATTTCCGAGCACTTCCGGTCCCTTCGCGTTAATTTTTTTCATCAACGGATAATACCGCGGCACCGGCGAGATGGTGCTAAGCGCAAAGTCGGTGAACTTGGTGATTTCATCGAACTGGAGAAACTTATTGAACTTTCGCTCGTACCCGATCGTGCTACTCACTCGCGCGCCGATATCCGCGCCGCACGGCGAGCCAGCACCGTGATTGGGATAGATCATGACGTGATCAGGCAGCTTCAGATAAAAATCGCGCAGCGTGTGAAATTGTTTTTCCGAGAGTTCTTTCGACCGTCCTTCGCCGAGCAAATCGGGCCGGCCCGCAGACGCAACAAAAAGCGAATCGCCAGTGATCACACCCCAGGGCGTATCCGGATGATCGGCTTCGGCGAGTAAATAGGACATGTGCTCCGGCGTGTGACCAGGAGTGTGTCGCGCGGTTACCACTACTTCGCCGAACGTGAAACGGTCGCCATCCTTCACCGGTTCGTGTGCGAATCCGTATTCCGCGCCGCCTTCATGGCTCGCGTAAATTCTTGCTGATTTGACTCGGGCGCACAGCTCGCGCGAGCCACTTACCAAGTCGGCGTGAATATGCGTTTCAAAAATGTGCGTGATAGCGACTCCGGTTTCCCTGGCAATGTCCACGTAAACATCGACGTCAGCTCTCGGATCGAAAATCGTTCCCACCCCTTCGTCATCATCGCCGACGAGATAAGAAAGTTCTGCGATGCCTTCGGTCTGAATAGTTTTAAAAACGAGCGACATGACGAGAGTTTACGGCAAAGCGAAGCCCGAGTTCAACTTTAGTTGTAGCCCTGTAGCCGCCTCGCTCCGTCGAGGCGTCTCCTTTCCTGTGACAACGGCGACAGAGTGCCGCTGCTGCAGCAGCGTTTCAGGTTGAACAGCCAATCGCTTTCTTGACAAAATCGTTCAATGGCTGGCAAGCAAAAACATCGTTACCCGCGTCGGCCACCTCGTCTTGAACGGCTCTTTGCAAATGCTCGTCCATTTTATTTTGTAACGTTTAATACCTATGCTCGTTTGCCGTTGTTAGCGCGCCAGGAGGTGCACGAGACTTTTTGTTCCTTCTGCCTTCGTGCGCAAGAGCATGCTATTGCAGTTGGCCGTTATGTTCTTATGCCCGACCACGTGCATCTATTTGTCGCTTTTCCGCCAGATGGACCAACTCTCGCCAGATGGGTCCACACCTTACGCACGATAATCGGAAAGAAATTGCTAGACCTCGGCGTAACCAAACCGCATTGGCAGGAGGGATTCTTTGATCACCTCCTTCGAAGCGGCGAAAGCTATTCGCAGAAGTGGGAGTACGTTCGAATGAATCCAGTCCGCGCTGGCTTGAGTGAAACCCCAGAAAACTGGCCGTATCAGGGTGAAATAATGTCTTTGCGCTTTGATTAATCTTGAAGCACGGCGTCCTGTAGTCGTCCTGCTCTGTCGGGGCAGGCACGGCGACGGAGCCCCGTGGCTACAACGTCAGCGAATCTCAACCGTGATCGGCAATAGATGGTTGATCATGTAAGTGCCCCGATCCGGATCGCGTTCGATCGGTTGAGTGCGGCCCTGTGAATCGGCTGCTCGCGCGATGAGAATTTGTTTTCCCGGTTGCGACGGCGTGCGCCATTGATATTCCCAGCGACGCCACGCGTTTGGATTAGATTTGTCGATCAGGCTGGCCTCATTCCAAGTCGCGCCTCCGTCCGTGCTCACTTCCACTTTTGTGATTTCGCCATCGCAAGTCCACGCCGCGCCGTGAATCCGCACCTTGGAATTCGCAGGCACGATTTCGTCCTCGGCAGGGCGCGCGATTTGCGCCTTGATTTGCATTTCGGTGAGCGGAGCGAGCTCGGCAATGTCGCCTCGCTTCTTCCAGTAGGCGTAAT
>QHPD01000082.1 GCA_003218975.1 Verrucomicrobiota bacterium | reverse complement strand
ATCGCACTGACAGCTGGGCAGCTCTTGTTTGGACGACTCAGCATGGTCAGCGTCGGATTCTGTGCCATTCTCGTCGGGCTGGGTGTCGATTTCGCAATTCTCACGCTCGGGCGATACCACCAAGCGCGTGCCGACGGAGAACCACATCAGAAAGCTATTGCCACTTCCGTCGCAAGACTTGGTCGAGCGGTGTTCTTCGGCGCGCTCACGACTGCAGTTGGATTCCTCGCGCTGGTGCTAAGTGGCGCCATGAGTTTTTCGCAACTCGGTGTGCTGATTGCGATTGGCATTTTCGTCGCCGGCCTGTTTATGTGCTCGATTTTGTTCCTGTTTGTTCGCGAGCGACAGGCGGCCGTTCGCAATGACTGGCTCTTCGACATCGTCAGAAATTATGTGCGCTGGACCGTCCGCAAACCCGCGCCCATGCTGATTTTTTCGGGTGCGGTTTTATTGCTGCTGACTGTGATTGGCTTTTCGCCGATTCCCCCGCTCCATTTCCAAGCGAGCACACGTTCCTTGCAGCCAAAGAACATCCGCGCGAATCGCGCTCTTGAGGAAATCATGCATAAGATGCCCGTGCGTTGGGAACCAGTCCTGGCGATTGTTCGCGCGACGAATCCGCAGGAACTGAACGATTACTGGCAAAAAATTTCAACGCATTGGCGAGAGCTCCAAGCTGCAGGGAAAATCAAAGGCTTCTCCACGCCGGCAGCGCTTTGTATTTCACCAAATTGGATGCAGGCAAATCGGCGAAAGTTGATTACGATTAATTTTCAAGTGGCGCGCGAAACACTGGAGCAAACACTGGATACCGAAGGATTCAGCCGCGATTCGTTCGCGCCGGCATTCGCGTTGCTTGACGATTTACAGCATTTTACCGATCCAAATGTGCCCCTGCCAGATTGGCGGACGCAATTGCCGCAATCATCAAGCTGGTGGTTTTTGGTGGACCGCTACTTCGGTCGGGACCGATTGCTGACAACGGGCTTTGTCATGACAAATCAGCCGGTGGCGACTCACGCGCAAAGCGAAGCGTTGGGGCGCGATGTATCGGTAGCTGGTGTGCCGATGATTATCTCAGGCTGGAGCTATGCGCTCGCTGATCTCCAGCCCTGGTCACATCATCAACTTCTGATCATCAGCGCGCTGATGGCGATATTCGACGTGTCGTTGCTGGCCCTTTTGTACCGCGATCTTCGTTTGTGGTTGATCCAGGTGATCACACTCGCGTTCGGCATCGGAGCAATGCTCGTTTCGATGAAGCTGCTGCATATCGATCTCAATCTGCTGAATGTGCTTTCGTTCCGTCTGGTGCTGGCGATCGGCGTTGACTACGGGATATACGTTGTGCTGGTCTGGCAAAAGACACGTGAGATCGAGCACGATGTCGCCGGTGTGGTAAAACCTGTCTTGCTTGCGGGATTGACAGCAGTGAGCGGTTTCGCTTCGCTCGCTCTTGCGCGAAATCCGGCGCTCACCAGCCTGGGCATTGCGTGCGCGATTGGAATTTTCTGGAGCTTGATCGCCACAATTTTCTTCACGCTGCCTGCAATGGCGGCGGCTCAACCGAAAACGTAATCAAGGCGATCGTGCAGACTGCCCGGCTGGGTCGAGCACTTTCCGTTCGGTCAAACGCCTGCTAAACTGCTGAGAAAATGCGCCGACAAGGGTTGCTATGGTTGAACGCGATTTGCTCGCTGTTTCCCGCTACGCTTTTGGCTAGCGCCATTGTCGAGGGACGAGTAGAACTCCCAAAATCGCATTCGGCTCCGGTTCAGGCGAAGCGCTACGAGATCGTCACCAAAGGCGGTGTTCTTTCCACCCAGCCGCCACTGGCAGTGGTTTATCTCGATGGCGTGTTCCCACTGCCAGCGCCTTTGCCGGTGAAAGAGGTCGCGCAAAAAGATTTGACGTTCGTTCCAGCGATCCTGCCGATACAGCTCGGGACCAAGGTTGAATTCCCAAATCTGGATGACGCTTATCACAACATTTTTTCCTACTCGCCTGCCAAACGTTTTGATCTTGGGCGTTATCGGCCAGATGAGCGACCGATCCCGACGCAAGTTTTCGATAAGCCGGGCCTGGTCATACTTCGGTGCGACATTCACGAACACATGCGTGGACTGATCCTGGTTTTGAACACGCCGTATTTTGTGATGACAGACACAAATGGTCACTTCCGGTTAAACGGACTTCCGGCGGGTCACTACACTCTCAAGGCGTGGATCGACAGCAGAACCACGCGAGAAAAGCCTGTGGAGTTGAAGAGCGGTCAAACGCTGCACGTCGATTTCCCATGAGCTCTACTGTTCCAGCGCGAGACAAAGGCATAGCGCGCTTTCGCACCCGATTGTTTACCGCCATGATGCTCGTCGTAGCAACGCTGACCGCTCTCGGTTTTTATCTGGCACAGCGCAAGGTCACGGCCGATGCGGAGCGAAATTTGCAGGCGATTTTTCAGAGTGAACTTTCTTCGCTTCACAAGCTCGAGGAACTCCGCCACGCTGCGCTGGCGGATCGCTGCAACGCGCTCGCGGCCAAGTCGCGAATCCACGCGGCTATCGAGGACAACGCAATCGACCTATTGTATCCGAGCGCAAAGGATGAGTTGCGCGATCTAATGGAAGGGGAGGAACCGCCCCCGGAGCAAGCGGCGCAATCGCTTCACGCGAGATTTTATCGCTTCCTCGATAGTAAAGGCGCGGTCATTAAGCCGCTGAATCCTTACAATGTTGGAGAGCTGGACGCCAAAACCGAAGCGCAGCTCGCCTTGGACAAATTGCCGGATACGCAGCAAATCGGTTACATCCAGGAAAATACCCAGGCCGGTGATGGATCCATCGTTGAAGTGATAGCCGTGCCGATCTTTTCTACCGACACCGGTGATGTGATTTCTGCGCTCGTGATCGGGTTCGAACCACTTGAGCTCGAGGACAAATACACAGGAATGAAGAGCGGTATCTTTGTGAACGGTCAGCTGCATCTGCAGGCTCTTCCGAGATCCACCCAGGGATCGCTGAACGAGAAATTAGCGGGGGCGCTCGCGAATTCTGACCAAGGTGAAAACTACTTTCGCGTGGACGTTGGTGGTGCGCCACAGCTCTTGTTTTATAAGCGGCTCAACCCGGCTTCGCTCTTCCCGCCTGCTTACGAAATTTGCGTTTATCCCTTGAGCTATTCCCTGGCACAGTTGCATCGGCTCCGTTGGCAAATTGGCGGCGCGGGTGCGTTGCTTTTGTTAGGCGGTTTCGTCGCAAGCCATCTGGTCGCGCTGAGGTTTTCGGCGCCAGTAAAGAAGCTGGCGTTGGATTCAGAGGAAAACCGTACACAACGACAACGCGCTGAAGCCGCGCTCGCGTCGACCGCTGAGGAATTGGAACGATCCACACGATATTCGGCCGATGCCTCGCATCAGTTGAAAAGTCCGGTTACCGTTCTCCGCGTTGGCATCGAATCATTGCTGTCGCGCGAAGATTTTAAACAGGAGATTTACGAGGAGCTGTCCGCTTTGCTCCATCAGACGCATCGTTTGACCGGCGTGATTGACGAGTTGCTTCTTTTGTCGCGCATGGACGCTGGTCATTTGAAAATCGCATTGACACCAGTAAATCTTAGCCAGCTCATCGATGAGTGGCTCGACGATCTTGGCGCGCTTCCTGATTCGCCGGATGTAAACATCGAGAAGGAATTTCCACGCGGACTGTTTGTAACCGGCGAAAAACGGTACACGTCGCTCATCGTGCAAAATCTCCTGGAGAACGCACGAAAGTACAATCGCCCCGGCGGGCGGATCCGGGTCAGCGCATGTGGCAACGGCAACGACGTGGTGCTGACTGTCGGGAATACGGGCCGCACAATCCCACCCGGCGAAAACATTTTCGAGCGGTTTCACCACAGCTCGACCCCCTCGGCTGCGTCGGGTCACGGAATCGGTCTCAATTTGGCGCGCGAACTGGCCCGGTTGCACGGTGGTGATTTGCGTTTGGTCCGATCCGAAGACGATTGGACCGAGTTTGAAGTGCGCTTTTCAGCTGTGGACGGTGTTAATGGAGTTGCATGAAGTTGCACACTTTCAGCCTGTGCCTTTTTGCTTGCACAGCGTGCTTCGAACAACCCGCGCCAGGTCTCATCGACAGCAACATCGACACGCTTTTCAATCCGCGTTTAACCCTCTTTCTCGACGCGCAAATCGGATCACAGATTTATTTCTTCGCGCAGTCGCGGCTCGATCGCGGTTTTGATCCGAGCGATCACGGCGCTCAGGTGCGGCTCGACGAATACGCATTGCGCGTCACGCCGTGGGCGGATGGCCGCTTGACGGTGCAAATCGGCAAGTTCGCTACGGTCGTGGGCAATTGGGTTCCGCGGCATCTGTCTTGGGAGAATCCATTCATCAACGCGCCGCTAATTTATGAAAACGTCACGCCAATTCAGGACAAATCTGCTCCGGTTTCGCCACTGTATTTCATCTACGGGCCGTACTACTACGAAAAGTACGCGTTTAATCCGGTAATCTGGGGACCCAGTTACGCGAGCGGCATTTCTGTCTCCGGCCAACTGGGCAAATTTGATTACGCTGTTGAAATGAAGAATGCATCACTCTCGTCGCGCCCGGAATCGTGGACCGTCACAGAGAACGGGTTCGATAATCCGACTTTCAGTTCCCGTTTCGGCTTCCGCCCTAATCAGGCGTGGAATCTTGGCTTGTCGGCAAGCGAAGGCCCATACTTTCGGCGCGAGGCCGAATCAACGCTGCCGCCCGGGCGCGATATTGACGATTACCGGGAATTTGTTCTTGGGCAGGATGCCAGCTTCGCCTGGCGTCATCTACAAGTATGGGCCGAGTTTTATGAAGCGCGCTTCGAAGTGCCGCACGTGGGAAACGCAGATACATTCGCTTATTATGTCGAAGCGAAATACAAATTTACCCCGCAGCTTTTTGGCGCGCTCCGGTGGAACCAACAACTCTTCGGCACGGTCAGTGATGGCTACGGCCATAACGTTCGCTGGAGTCCAGACCTCGGCAGGATCGACGTTGCCGCAACCTATCGTTTCACGCCACACGCGCAGTTAAAATTTCAGTATGATTTTCAGCATGAAACCACCGGCCCTGGCGATGACAATCATTTGTTTGCTGCGCAGTTTACCGTCCGCTTCTGATCATCGAATCTACTCTTAAGTCCATGCGCATTCTTCTTGTTGAAGATGACGTGCAGTTAGCCAGGCAAATTGCATCGGCACTCACCGAGGCAGGGCACGATCCGATCATCGTTCATGATGGCGAACGAGCTTTGGATAAAGCAAAGGAGACACCATTCGATTTAATCGTGCTGGATATCATCCTGCCTGGAATGGACGGGTTTGACGTCCTGCGGTATTTGCGTTCGCAACATATGGCCAGCCGCGTGCTGATGCTCACAGCTCGAGGCGAAGTGAAAGACCGCGTGACTGGATTGCAACTCGGCGCCGACGATTATTTGCCCAAGCCATTCGCCATGCGGGAATTGGTGGCGCGCGTCCGCGCGCTCGGACGCCGTTATCCAGAGGAACCCGTAATGTCCTTGCGCGTCGGCGATCT
>QHPD01000036.1 GCA_003218975.1 Verrucomicrobiota bacterium | reverse complement strand
GGGCCGGCGAATCCCGAAGGGCTACATATCCGGAGCTTCCCAAGAAATGGTGAAGTCGTCGCGGAATGGAAACCGGATAGAAAATACGAAGCCTTCGAGGGCGTTTTGAATGGCGGTGTCATTGGCACGTTGCTCGATTGCCATTGTAATTGGACAGCCGCCTATCATCTGATGAAGCGTGCGAAGGAGGAGCACCCGCCATGCACGGTCACTGCGGAATATGCGATCAAATTGCTCCGGCCAACTCCGACGAATGATGCGGTGTTTCTTTCCGCCAAGGTTGTCGATCTGACCGATGATCGCGCGACCGTCGAAGGAACACTGAGCGCCGGCGGAAAAACTTGCGCAACCTGCCGCGGAATTTTCGTCGCAGTGAAAGAAGGCCATCCCGCGCATCACCGATGGTAGGGACGCCGCGTTGCGGCGTCCGGTCGGTGCAATGCGCTGACCCTGCCAAGAATTCGCTGCCCGAATTTCGCCGATGCGCAATTCGGAAAGCGCGCTTAGATCTCATTCATGAAAACATCAACACTTCGCATTGTTCCTCTTCCCACCGAAGTCGCGGAGGAAGCACGGCGTGCAGTACAGTCCGGCGCAGAGGACCACACTGTCATCATGGTGGATTCGGCGACTGGTTATCCGTGCCGCCACTGTTTGCGTTGGGCACAACCTGGCGAGCGTGTCATTCTATTTCCCTACGCTTCGATTCCTGCCGGTCATCCGTACTCAGAGACTGGTCCAATCTTCGTTCATGCTGAGCCATGCGAACGTTACGACGCGACACGGGAATACCCGGCAGAATTTCGCAATGGGCGCGTGTTTCGTGCCTATAATGCAAATTACAACATGATCGATGCAGAGGTCGCGAACGGGAGCAAACTGGAAGCAGTGATTGAAAAACTGTTTCAAAATCCAGACACCACATTCGTGGATGCGCGCAGCGTCACTCGCGGCTGTTTTACGTTCCGAATCCAACGCGCATGAAAAGACCGCGAACCGTCGACGGTAAATGTAGCCACGGCGCTGTGTCGCTGTGCCCGGTGGCAGTTCGCAAAGCGCCTCGACACGTAAGGCGGCTACAGGAATTTCCTGCCCGAATTTCGTCGATGCGTCAACGCGCGCGAGTGCTTAATCTTTATACATGAAAACACTGGAACTTCTTCCTCCGAGCGAAACGATGTATCGCGCGTTGGTGAACCGCGATCCGAGTTTTGAAGGCATATTTTTTGTCGGAGTGCGTACGACGGGAATTTTCTGCCGGCCTACCTGTACGGCGAAAAAGCCAGCACGCGAGAACGTCAATTTCTTTGCGACACCGAGTGAGGCGTTGGTCAGCGGTTATCGTCCCTGTCTGCGCTGCCACCCGATGGATCCAAACAAGCGTCCGCCCAAATTGATCGAGCGTCTCCGTACGGAGGTCGAGCGCGCCCCGGGCGGGCGGCTCACAGACAAGGAACTGGCGGCGCTGGCGATCGATCCCTCTACCGCGCGCCGTCAATTCAAACGGCATTATGGAATGACCTTTCAAGCTTATCATCGCGCGCGCCGAATGGGCCTTGCGTTGAGCCAGGTGCGGCAAGGTGGCCGCGTGGAAGAGGCGCGAAACGGCAGCGGCTTTGAATCTGAGAGCGGTTTTCGAGAAGCGTTTACGAAGATTTTTGGCGAACCGCCAACGAATGCGAAGGCGCGCGCGCCTCTGCTTGCGGAGCGAATCGATACGCCCCTGGGAGCTATGATCGCCGCGGCTGACGACGAAGGTTTGCGCTTGCTCGAGTTTATCGACCGCCGCGCGACCGAACGCGAGTTGTCGACCTTGCGAAAGCGATTGCGAACGAACGTAGTGCCGGGGAAACACCGTCATCTGGAGGCGGTCCGTTCGCAATTGGCGGATTACTTCTCCGGCAAAAACCTAGAGTTCAATATTCCACTCGCGCCGGTTGGCTCGCCATTTCAACTGCGAGCCTGGAAAATTTTGCGATCCATTCCCGTGGGCGAAACGCGTTCGTACTCCTGGATGGCGAAACGTTTGGGCGATGAAAATGCACGTCGCGCTGTCGGGCGGGCAAACGGCACGAATATGATTTGCATCATGATCCCATGTCATCGCGTCATTCGCGCGGACGGAACGTTGTGCGGTTACGGCGGGGGGCTATGGCGCAAGAAATGGTTATTAGATCACGAGCGTCGCTGGACTGAGAAATGAGAAGTGATTGGTGAGAAGTTAGAAGTTGACCGTTTCCACGAATCACTTCTCCCTTATCACAATTCACTTTCTGAACACCTGGTGTCCATTTTCAAACTCAGCGTTGGCCTTGTTTTCAACGTAGCCTTTTACGCGCTCCTGCTCTTTGTGCCCGCCAGCACGTTGCACTGGTGGCGTGCATGGGTGTTCCTTGCTGTAACGCTGATCGTCACGGCCGCGGCCGTGTTGAGCATTTTCCCGATAATGCCGGCTTGCTCTCGGAGCGCTACAGAGGACTCATCCAAAAAGGACAGCCGCTGTGGGACAGAATTCTCGTGATCTTGCTAGTCGTCTCGTATGTCGGGCAAATTAGCTTTATTCCGCTCGACGTATTCCGTTTCCACTTCATGCTTAGGCCCGGCCCGCTCGTTTCATTTTTCGGGCTCGCACTTTTCGTCGGCGGCTGGTGGATCTTGACCCTTGCGATGAAAGTCAATCCGTTCGCTGTGCCGGTGGTGAGGCTGCAGGAAGAAAGACATCAGCGAGTTATCGACACGGGCGTTTATGCCGTGGTGCGGCATCCGATGTATGCGGGCTTTGCGCCGATGGTCATCGGTCCGGCGTTGTGGCTGGAATCGTCCGCTGCCGCTTTGACAGCGATCCTTCCTATCGCAGTGCTAGCGGTGCGGAGCGTATTTGAGGAACGATTTTTGAAACGGGAACTCGAAGGCTACAAAGCCTACACGCAGAAAGTCCGCTACCGGCTGATCCCATTTGTCTGGTAAATGCCGGGGGCCGCGATTCGGTGACCAACCGCCAATCATTTATCACTAGTCACCATTCACTTTGGATCACTTCATCTGGTGTCCAGTGACCAAGCCATAAACAACTAAAGCTGCCCCCCACTAGCGGCAAAGGTGAGAACGCCAAGCGAATTCGCGGGGCCGCGAAAGAATTGAGTCAAGACGTTCCGATCTGCGCTCCAACGGTTGCGCCGGTGTGCATCACCAGCGCAATCATAATATCCACATTTCGCTTGATGGCGTGCGAAATCGTGCCGTAACTGGCTGAGATTACCTCTTCGAAGAGGTCGGTTCCCACGGCAACTTTCGTCGGGCCGCCGAGCACGTACACCAGCAACGGCATGCGCACGTAGCCGGGCGCCGCCGAGAAAGCCGGCGAATAGTCCGCCAATTACAGCAACCATCACGAGTATCCAGAGCGATATGCTTTTTATTTCCGACTCGGCGAGTTTGGGCATTGGCCATAATTTGATTCGCCGAACCTTGTCAGAGAAACCACCGGCTGCTGACTCGTCGCCTTTGCCAGAACGCGAATCAACTGTTTATGCATTCCTCGCTCCTCTTGCATCATGACCGGATCGACACGACCTCGTCATGCAGCTCGCGCGCGATCTCTTTGCGACCGCCGGACGGAATTTTCGGAACAGAAAAGGAGCAGTTCGATCGGATTTCGCGTTTGAAGAAAAGATTAAGTAAATGCGGCACCAGGATCATGTCCCGCCAGTAGCAGACTTCATCGGCGACTGAACCCTGATCGAGTGCATATTCGATTGCGGCCGCCGCAACCGGACAGCGCAGTTGCACAGCTGATTCCAGCAACGTTGACTTGAATGGCAAGACTGTCGTGCCATCTGAACTTGTGCCTTCAGGAAAAAGCACAACCACTGAGCCGCTGGCGATCGCATCTTGGACAAGATCGACAACCGCTGAGCTGGACAATCGATGCTCGCGATCGACGAAGATTGTGCCTCCCGCGCGAGCCAGCCGTCCGAACAGCGGCCACGCCGCGACATCGCGCTTGGCGACGAACACGCACGGCCGAATCGAGCTGAGCACAGCCACGTCGAGATAGCTGAGGTGATTGCACACCAAAAGGCCAGATGGCGGCATCGAACCGCGCGTGCTCACACGGATTCCGAGCACGCGACATGCGAAACGGCTCCAGCGATGCAGCCACGCAGCGCGTGCGTGAAGACGTTGTGCTCGAGCAAAGAACGGAATCGTGATCGCATTCTCAATGAGCGCGCAGAGCGAGAAAAATACAACGGCGCATGCGCGCCAGACTCCGAGAAATGCCGTGCTCATCGTTGTAGCCGGGATCGTCGATCCCCGCTGGTCTCCAATAAACCCGGAATCAGGAATTCCGGCTACAGCGGCATCTTTCATCGGAGAAAATGCGCGCGAACAATCGCGGGCAGCGTATGAAGGTCGAGCAAGGTGAGGAAATCGATTGTGCCGAATTCGCGATCGATTGCAGGCGGACCACAAATTTTCGCGCCAATGGTGATATATGCCCGCAATAACTTCGACGAAGCGCCTGCTGTAGCCGGGATCGGTGATACCGGCTGGCGTGTGGCATCATCTCGTTCCAAGCCGGAATCATCGATCCTGGCTACGACTGCAAATTTTGGCCGGGGCTGCGTGCGAAGTGCCGGTGCAACGAGATGCCTCCGCAGTTCCTGATACAGCACCGCGCCTTCCATCGCGTCCTGTGAAGTGAGTGAACTGCATCCAATCAAAAATCGTGCTCTGCGTTTAAGCGCGTAGATGGCGATGCCACGCCAAAGAAGATGAAGCAAATTGAAGTTGCGATGCTCGGCGTGCACGCAGGCGCGACCCAGCTCGATCATTTCGCAGCGGAATCGTTCGTACGGCGCCAAATCAAATTCGCGCTCGCCATAATAACCGAGATTTGCCGCCGCCAGTTGACCGGTCTGCAAGCGATAGGTGCCGACAATTTCGCCCGTCGCGACTTCTTCGACGATCAAGTGATCGCAAAATTCGTCGAACCGATCGACATCGAGCCCAGTCACGTGCGATTCGGCCAGTCCTTCGCCGAGTTCGAGATTGAAAATCTCAAACCGCAACCGCTGGGCGCGACGCACTTCGTCCGCGCTTCGCGCCAGTCGCACCGCGTACCTCGGACGCGTCGTTCTCCACGTCTCGACGGACCTGTTCGCTTCGGTCAGTGTGTTCAATCGTGTTCTCCAGTAGTTTTACTGCGAGCGCCGTCCAGCCGGTTTGATGGCTGGCGCCGCAGCCGCGGCCGGTTTCGCCGTGGAAATATTCGTAGAAAAGAACGAGATCGCGCCAGTGCGGATCGTTCGCGTATTTCCCAATCTCGCCATGACACGGGCGCGCGCCCTTCTCGTTAGGCAAAAAGATGCTCCCAAGCCGGCGTGCCAGTTCACGCGATACCTCCTGGAGCGTGGCCATATTTCCGGAACCCGTGGGGCATTCCACTCTGAACGATTGGCCGTAAAACAGGTGGTAACGTTCAAGCGCTTCGACGATCAGAAAGTTGATCGGGAACCAAATCGGGCCGCGCCAGTTCGAGTTGCCACCGAAGAGATAACTGTTTCCCTCGCCCGGAACGTAATCGACCCGGTATTCTTCGTTGCCTACGCGGAAGACGTACGGTTTGTCACCATGGACGCGCGAGACGGAGCGCAGTCCATAAGGTGAGAAAAATTCATTTTCATCTAGCATGTAGCGGAGTGCGCGCCGCAGCCGCTCCCGCGTTGGGATTGCTAGCATCCGGTTCCCCGTGAAGGGGCAGACTTCGCAATAAGTGACGAGCGATGCGAGGTCTTTGCGGTAATTGAGGAACCACTCCATCCGTTTCTTGAATCCGGGAAGTTTGTTAATCTTCGCGGTCTCGAGATTTTCCACGGCGATCAACGGTAGGAGCCCGACGAGCGACCGCGTCCGCAGCGGAATCATTTGGCCGTCATGCTTTAGCTGGTCGTAGTAGAAGCCGTCTTCCTCGTCCCACAGACCCGTTCCCCCGAGCGAGTTCATGGCGTCAGTGATGCCGATGAAGTGCTCAAAGAACTTGGAGGCCATGTCTTCGTACGCCGGATTGGTTTCCGCCAGCTCGATGGCCATGGAGAGCATCGTGAGACAATAAAAGCCCATCCACGCGGTGCCGTCGGCCTGTTGCAGGAATCCACCAGTTGGCAGCGGCTTCGAACGATCGAAGACACCAATGTTGTCGAGTCCGAGAAAACCACCCGAGAAAAGATTATTGCCTTCCGCGTCTTTGCGGTTGACCCACCAGGTGAAGTTGAGCATCAGCTTTTGAAACGTGCTTTCAAGGAAAGCGCGATCGCGCTGGCCGCGTGGGCCAGTCATTTTGTAAACGCGCCATGCCGCCCATGCGTGCACGGGAGGATTCACATCGCCAAACGCGAATTCGTAAGCGGGAATCTGCCCATTTGGATGCATGTACCATTCGCGGAGAAAAAGATTGAGCTGCTTCTTTGCAAAATGCGGATCGATTTTCGAAAATGGAATCATGTGGAACGCCAGATCCCAGGCGGCGAACCACGGATATTCCCACTTGTCCGGCATCGAGATGACGTCCCGGTTGAAAAGATGCGTCCACTCCCGGTTCCGACCGAACTTTCGCTCCGGAGGAGGCAGTGGCTGCGCCGGGTCGCCTGCCAGCCAGTCGCGAATGACGTAATTATAAAATTGTTTGCTCCAGAGCAGTCCGGCGTAACCCTGGCGCGCGACTTTCTTCGACTCCTTATCCATCTCCGAGGGAATAAGCGTGTCATAAAATTCGTCCGCCTCTTTAATCCGCTGAGCGAGAATCCGATCGAAATCAGCAAATGGATTCGCCGACGCTTCGTCCTTTGCGGAAAGCCGCAACTTCACGATCTGCGATTGTCCTGGTTCGATCTCCAGGACGTAATGCGGCGCAAATTTTGTGCCGGTTTGTGCGGGATTCACCGCGTCTGCCCGCCCATGCACGACATATTCGTGAAACGCGTCTTTCACAAAGGGCCGACCGTTCGCATAACCGTGAAGACGCAGAGCGTTCGTCTCGTTCTCAGTGAAGAGCGCCGTCGCGTTGCCTTGGTAAGCAAATTGATATTCGCCAAGCTGATCGTGGTGAACATGGGCGAGGCCGTCACGTTCCAGCGCGATTAATGGCTTGGTCGTGCAGTCCTCCGGGATTTCGCCCCACGACCACGTGTTCCGAAACCAAAGCGTCGGCAAGAGGTGCAACGTCGCCTTTTCCGGGCCGCGATTCGCAATCGTCAGGCGAATGAGAATGTCGTTCTCGGAAGCCTTGGCGTATTCGGCGAACACATCGAAGTAGCGATCCTCATTAAAGACGCCGGTATCGATCAATTCAAATTCGGACGCGCCCAGGCCGCTCCGCCGATTTTCCTCGAGCAGCCATCCATAAGGATATTCGGCCTGCGGATATTTGTAGAGCGCCTTCATGTAAGAGTGCGTCGGCGTTGAGTCGAGGTAGAAATAAAGTTCCTTCACGTCCTCGCCGTGATTGCCTTCCGAGCCAGTTAAACCGAACAGTCGCTCCTTCAAAATCGGGTCCTTACCGTTCCAAAGCGCGAGAGCGAAACACAGCCGGCATTGCCGATCGGTAATGCCGAGTAAACCGTCCTCGCCCCAGCGGTAAGCGCGGCTGCGAGCGTGATCATGCGGAAAATAATCCCAGCAATTTCCGTAAGGCGAATAATCTTCGCGCACCGTGGCCCATTGGCGTTCCGACAAGTACGGGCCCCACCGTTTCCAGTTCTTGGTGCGTGCTGCGTCTTCCTGAAGTCGCTGATGCTCTGCGGTAGCGGTTGCAACCATGTCGATTGGTCGAGTGTGCGGGCAATTCCTTACGCCGTGACGCGATTATTGATCTTTTCCGCAGTGGAAAGATGCTCACGATTCCACGGTGCAGCCCCGGTCTCGGTCTGCGTGTGGGCAAGCGCGCGTTGGTCGAGAAATTGCACGAAATCTTTTGTGAAAAGAACATCCAGCGCCCAATCGATCGCCACGCGCACTTTCTTTTCCATGCGCGGCAGTTTGCTCCAGTAAATTCAGCGCCAGAGAAACCAAGCCAGGAACCCGGAAAAGTTCACGCCAAAGATTCGCGCGACACCGGTGCGCCGCCCGATCGCAGCCAGCGCTCCGAGCGTTTTGAAACTGAACGGCTTTTTCGGCGCTCCGTAAACGCTCGCGATAATGTTTTGAGCGACGACTTTGCCTTCGCGAGATGCATGTTGCGCGGTCGGCGGACAATATTTGCCAGTCGCGGGATCGGGCACCAATGCGCAGTCACCCAGCGCCCACAAACCATCCACGCTTTCCACCTCGAGATTCGCATTTACTTTGATCCGACCGCGTTCTTTTGGGCACGGGACAAGATCGAGAATCGGATTCGGCGATATGCCAGCGGTCCAGACCAGCGTTGAACTGACGATCTTTTCGCCATTGCTGAGTTCGATTTCATTTGGCCGCACGGCCGCGACTTTGGTCTTCGGGTGAATCTCCACTCCGCGCTCACGGAGTTTTTTATCAGCATAACGGCCGAGCTTTTCGCCCAGCTCCGGCAAGATGTATTCGCCCGGATGCACCAGCACGATCCGGAGCATTTCCTCTTTGAGGTTTGGATAGAATGGCAGTGCGTCACGCAGAAAATCGTTGATGCTGGCAATTGTTTCGACGCCAGCGAAACCGCCACCGGCAACGACGAACGTCAATAGTGGCGGACGTTCTGCACGTGCGCATTCGGTATCAGCCTCCTCCAAGTGTGCGATTAGCCGATTACGCAACTGGATTGCGTCGCCGAGCGATTTCATTGTCAGTGCGCGCTCTGCGACTCCGGGCAAGCCGAAGAAATTCGTTACCGATCCGAGCGCGAGAACCAGATGGTCGTATTCGAGCGTATGCGAATGCCGATCGAAGCCATGTGAGACAACGACTTCTTTTTTGTCGATGTCGATCTTGTCCACGTCGCCGCAGAAAAAATTCACGTGCCGAATCATTTTGCGGATCGGATTAACGATGTTTGTCAAATCCAGATCGCTCGCAGCGATCTCGTGCAGCATCGGCGTGAACAGAAAAAAGTTCTCGCGATTCACCACCGTGACTTCAAACCGCGGATCCCGACGTTTCTCAAACTCGAGCGCCCGCGTAAAGCCCGCCGAATCCACCGCCAAGAATGAGGACACGCGTTCTCTCGCTCATCGCAATCAGTTAAAGAACGCTGCGCTCCAGGCGGAGTAATTCTCCGAGCGACCACGCCTGGAATGGGCAGCCTCGCGGCGTGTGCGGCGGTTCGGCATCGCAAATTTCCGAGACATGACCCAGTCCGGCGTGATTCAGATGCTCGTAGAGCGGTGGAAGAAATTGTGTGCGCGCTTTCTTTTTCGCTCCGGCGTTGGAGCCATGCACGCGCACCCATGCTTCAACAAATGGGCCAATCAACCAGGGCCAGACAGTGCCCTGATGATAACTGCCGTCGCGTTCGGCTACGCTCCCGCCATAATGCGCCGCGTATCCAGGTTCACCCGGGGCGAGCGAGCGCAAACCGACCGGCGTGAGCAAAAGCTTCTCTACCGAATCTACAACATGACGCGCCTTTTCTTTCGAGAGCAACGTGAGCGGCAATCCTCCAATAGCGAAGATTTGGTTCGGTCGAAATGTAAGATCGACAACGCCCGGTTGATGATCGCAATCGATGACGTCGGCGAGGTAACCAGCGTGTTCGCTCCAGAATTTGCTTTCGAACGCCGCGCGTCCTTTCTCGAACAGCGGTTGCCAACGCGCGGAAAATTTCGCGGCAATCGCAAGCGCGTTTAGCCACAGCGCCTGAATTTCCACCGGCTTCCCAATTCGTGGCGTGATCTCCCTTCCCTCAACTCGCGCATCCATCCAGGTGAGCTGCTGACCGGGTTCGCCAGCTGAGAGTAATCCGTCGCGATCGGCACGAATGCCGAAGCGCGTTCCTTCATTATAGCCAGCAAGAATCGCTTCGATCGCCGCTCGCAATTTCTTCGTGTGACAGTCATCCGTGACCAAGGGCTGGTTCTCAGCGGCGAGAAGATAATCGTTTACAGCGATGACGTACCAAAGGGACGCATCGACAGAATTAAACTCCAGTTGGGCACCTTGATCAGGAAAGCGATTTGGCAACATGCCTTGCGAAACAGTGCCGGCCCACTCGACCAAAATGTCGCGCGCGTCTTCGAGTCGGCCAGTGGCGACGCAGAGCCCACGAAGCGCAATGAACGTGTCGCGGCCCCAATCGCCGAACCACGGGTAGCCAGCGATGAGAGTCTTGCCTTTGCCGCGTTTTACCAGATACGCGTCGGCGGCGCGTTCGAGCGGACTGGAGAAATATTCCCGGCGGCGCTGCTCGATCGTTCTGACCTGGGCATAACGCGCTTCGATGGATTCGATCTCGCTGATCGCGTGTCCTTCAGCCGCGAGCATTAGCACCGTCGGTTTTTGGGAAAGTGAAAATTCGAAGACACCGGGCGACGCGAGATCTTCCACGGAATCGAGTCCGCGGGCCTGTTCTTCCAAATACACGAAATTGCGATACCACGTCGGCTCGTGCGTGTAGTACCCGTTCGAATACGCAATGATCGCCGGAACTCCGTCGTAAGATCGAAAGGTTATCCGTTCGCCAGCCTGTTCGCCATCGAAACGGAACGAACCATTCTCATGGTGCGTCGAATGAAAATCGCGACCGGATAGAAATGGCCGCACTTTCAACTTGAGACCGAGATCACCGATCCCGGCGACCATGCGCCAAGAGACGAATACCGCCGATTCGCCTTTCGGAACGAACAGCTCCTGCTCAACGATGAGATCGTCGTCGATCTTGTAACGCCAGCGCGGCCATGGTTCGTATTCGAAGAATTCAATGCGCGAGGCGCCGTCGGGATGAATCACGTCCGGCACATAGCGTTGCGATGAAATCGCAAATGTGCCGCGTGGCGTCTCCACCCATGCGTCGAATCCGTTTACCAGCACCATCCGGCCGGCGGGCGGTGTCGTCGCCGTAAGAAGAAGCGCGTGGTACCGGCGACTGCGGACTCCTGAGACCGTTCCACTCGCGAATCCGCCCAAGCCGTCCGCTTCAAGCCACTCGGCCCGCTCTGCGCCCGGAGGGCAGCCACTTGAGTCAAGTGGCTGGGCCGCCCAGCCTGTTCTTTTCGGCTGACCCTGTCCAGCGTACGATTCTTGCTGAAGGGGCTGCCCGCCAGAGGCGGGTCCGGCGGCGTTAGGATCAATTGGATTCATGCCGCGAAGTGGAATCGATGCGGAACAGCAAAATAACGAGCGCGGATAGGATCACGATTGTCACGGGTTCAACCTCCAGTCTCGAAGCCGGGATAAAGCGTCATGCCGCCATCGACGAAGAGCGTTGCGCCCTGGATGTAGTCGGATTCATCGCTGGCAAGCCAAACGGCGACCCGCCCGAGTTCTTCCGGTTCGCCGATGCGTTTGTAAGGAATTAATTTGAGCAGTTCGTTGTAATGCTCCGGCGTGTCCCACGCCTGCATATTGATCGGAGTTCGAATCGCGCCAGGGGCAATCGAGTTCGCGCGGATCCGATAGGGCGCAACTTCCTGGGCGATGCTTTTCATCATCAACATCACGCCCCCTTTGGACGCGGCGTAATTCACATGACCGGCCCATGGGATCACTTCGTGCACCGAGCTGATGCAGATAATTTTGCCGGCACAACACGAAACTTCCGGCTTTACACCGCGCCGCTTAAATTCGCGAATGGCTTCACGGGAACAGAGAAATTGTCCAGTGAGATTGACGCTGATCACTTTGTTCCATTGCGCCAGCGTCATCTGATCAACCGGCGCGTCCTGCTGGAGGCCGGCGTTATTAATCAAGATGTCGACGGTGCCGAACTCATCGCGCACGGCCTGGAACATCTTGGCGACATCATCTTCATTCGAAACGTCGGCACGATAAGCGAACGCAGTGTGGCCGTGACCGCGCAGTTCATCGACCATGGCCTGCGCTTTGTCTTCGCCGGCGACATAATTGATGCAGACACCCGCGCCGGCATGACCGAGCGCCAAGGCAATTGAGCGACCTATGCCCGAGCTGGCACCAGTGACGATTGCCTTCTGTCCTTTCAGCAGTTTGCGATGTTCGGTTTTGGGCACGACCGGCTTTGGCAGGTCGATGAAACCCTGGGCATGAGGCATTTTCGGCTTCGGGCGGTATGTGGGTGCTTGGGCTGGCATAGGATTTTTTGGTTTTGCACATTCGTCGCGACAGAGTGCGATTCCTTACAAAACATACTGGTCGAGAGTTGGTAGAACGGCGCGCGGAGCGCGCCTTTACTTGAGAGACACCCGGATTAGCATCGTTAGCTATCGTGCCTAGCGCACGATCGACCTTGCTGCTCGTCCCATTCGGAGTTCGAAAGAGTAATCGGTTTTCGACCTAGCCCGAAGAACACGCGTTCTGATCGGAAACACCATTAGCTCTGGAATACTTTGTAATCTCGGCGAAGTCGCCGGGCGTTTGCCTTCGATGGAATACTTCGCGACCACCCGGGCATTAACTTTTCCGAGATGAACAAAAAAGGCCCACTGAAAGCGTGGCTGATTAACTCGTTTCGCTGTGGGGGGCGCGACGCGACTGCGTTTTGCCGCATTGCGGGCAGGTGTGGAATTCTTCGATCACGCCGCCAAGACCGCTATCGAACGCCGATACGTCGTCGGGATGCGTCTCTTTTCGGACCTTATCAGCGTGATGATTCATCGGGACGCCGCAGTCAGGGCAAATCATTGGATTGGCTTCAGCCATTTCAACAATTTTAACGAAGCGGAACGTTCTTCCGGCCGTATCGCAGCGACACCAAACCCACATTAAATCCTTGGGGAATTCGTCAATCCGTCCCGGATATGCCGGATCGTTGACTATTCTCATCGAAGAGGTCGGAAACTTTCGAGAAGTTGCCGTCCCAGAAAGTGCTAATCAAACCAAGCTCGCACAGGACCGGCAGCAAACTCTGGAGGACGCGCGTGCCGCCAAAACCGCCGGCGGAAACGCCGCAGATTCCGACCGCCTTGTGGATGATGTATTCTTAGTTGGAATCGAGGAGGTGCTTCAGCAGCCCGGGGAAACTGTGATTGTATTCCGGCACAACAAGCACGACACCGTCGGCGCGGGAAACGAGCGCGGGAGACGATGATCTTTCACGGCTTCACCCGCGTCGGATGTCCAGATCTTCAGTGTCCGAATATCCACGTACTCCGTCTCGACGCCGGATTGTTTCGACGTTTCGCCGAAGACAAACGCAGTGTGCTCGCTCATTCGGCCCGGGCGCGCCGTGCCAAGAACGATGGGAATAAAAAGCGGGCCGAACTGTGCCGTCGGTCAGCACATTCATCTGAAAGCTTGGTTGCATCCGGATTCGTCGATTCGCCCCCGGACTCCTTACACAAAAGGATCGTGTAAGGATTCGGCACTCGTGCCGACGAATTGGCGTATGAATAATGGCCATTACGATTTCATCATCATCGGTTCGGGCGCAGGCGGCGGCACATTGGCATATCACCTGGCTCCGAGTGGCAAGAAAATTCTACTGATCGAGCGCGGTCCGTTTGTGCGGCGCGAAAAAGAGAACTGGAGCTCACTCGAAGTGAACGCGCGTGGCCGCTACAACACCAAAGAGCTTTGGCGTAATGCGGACGGCATGGAGCTGCATCCACACACGAATTATTACGTGGGCGGCAACACCAAGTTTTACGGCGCTGCGCTCTTCCGCCTGCGCGAACAAGATTTTGGCGAGATCAAACATTACGGCGGCATTTCACCTGAGTGGCCGATCTCGTACGACGAGCTCGAACCCTATTACGCCCAGGCTGAACGCATCTACCATGTGCACGGGCATGTTGGAGAAGATCCGACTGAACCGCGCCGCACCGGTGGATATCCGTTTCCAGCCGTCAGCCACGAGCCGCGCATCCAGCAGTTGAGCGACGATTTCGCGCGGCTTGGCCTTAAACCCTTCCACACGCCGCTCGGAGTGATGCTTGATGAAAAAAATCCGTGGAAAAGCACCTGCATTCGTTGCAATACCTGCGACGGCTTCCCGTGTTTGGTGAACGCCAAAGCCGACGCGCATATCTGCTGCGTCATGCCAGCATTGAGACACGATAATGTGACATTGCTCACTGACACGAAAGTGGCACGCCTGGAAACGGATAGTTCAGGCCGGGAAGTCACAGCCGTCCACGTCGAGCGCAACGGAACAAAAGAAATCTACAACGGGACTATCGTTATTGTTTCGGGAGGTGCGATCAATTCTGCGGCGTTACTCTTGCGTTCTGCAAACGATAAACATCCAAACGGACTCGCGAACGGTTCCGATGTCGTTGGTCGTCATTACATGGGTCACACCAATTCCGTGTTAATGGCCCTGTCGAAATGCCCGAACCCGACCGTGTTTCAAAAAACTCTTTCGGTAAACGATTTTTATTTCAGCTCGCCGGAATGGGAATTCCCAATGGGCCACATCTCGTTCGTGGG
>QHPD01000052.1 GCA_003218975.1 Verrucomicrobiota bacterium | reverse complement strand
ATCCGATCGATTCACCAGCGGCAGCAAACCATTTCCAACATCGCGCAGCAGATCGTTTCGCGGCAGCGCGACTTTTTCGAACACGGCCCGTCGCATCTGAAGCCGATGACCATGGGCGAAATTGCCGAGGCGATTGGCGTGCATGAGACCACGGTGAGCCGCGCCGTCTCGGGCAAATACATGGCCACGCCTCAGGGCGTTTTTGAGATGAAATATTTTTTCACACCCGGGTATCAAACGGCCACCGGCGAATCGCTGAGTAACACGAGCGTAAAAGAAGCGATCCTCGATCTCGTGAAACACGAGGATGGCAACGCGCCGTTGAGCGATAAGCAGATTGTCGAAATTCTGAACGAGCGCGGGATTCCGATTGCCCGGCGGACCGTGGCCAAATACCGCGACGAGCTAGATATTTTGCCGAGCAATATGCGACGAAAGTATTAGCCGATTGCGGAAACCGGAAAGCGGATTTGGGAAAGTTGTGGCGGCTGTCTCAGCCGCACAAGGGAGGGCGCGACTGCCGGGCGCGCCGTCGTTTCCATTGTCTTGAAAAAGCGCTTTTCCATCCGCGTCCAGCTGTGGCTAAATAATGTTTCATGACTCCTTCTCTCCGCGCCGCTGTGATCGCTGAATGGCGGGGTCTTCCCGAGAAAAAGACGCGAAAAGATCGGTGGCAAGCACCGGCCGACTTGCTCCCGAAACTGATGCAGCGCCTGGGACTTCGCGAGCGCCTGCATGAAACCGAGGTGATTGACGCTTGGTCCAAGATCGTGGGCGAATTCATCGCTGCGCACTCCGCGCCGGTAGCGTTGCGCGAAGGTGTATTATACGTTCGTGTGCTCCAACCAGCTTTGCACTACGAACTCGAGCAAGTTTCCAAGAGCGACATTTTGCGAAAATTAAAAAAACGGTTCGGCGGGAAGACTATTCGCGACATTCGCTTCCGGGTTGGATAACGTCGAGATCGCCTTTAATTCGGTCGTTTGCGCGCGACGGCCGATAAAGATATTGTTAGGCTTTCGAGAAGGGTGAACGCCCAAGACACGCCCGCGAAGCCGACCCATGATCTCCAGCTTGAGATCGCACACATCTTGTTAATCGACGTAGTGGGTTATTCGAAATTGCTCGTCAACGAGGAGATCAAGTTTCTGCAGGAACTCAATCAAATCGTGCGCAGCAGCGAATGTTTTCGGGCAGCAGAAACAACGGGCAAACTCATCCGAGTGCCAGCGGGAGACGGGATGGCGCTCCTTTTTTTCCACAGTCCGGAAGAGCCGGTGCGATGTGCCCTTGAGATCAGTAAAGCCTTGCAAGATCATCCGCACATTCGGGTGCGGATGGGCGTTCATAGCGGTCCGGTCAATCGAGTCAAGGACGTTAACGACAAGACGAACATGGCAGGCGCGGGAATCAACGTCGCCCAGCGAGTGCTCGATTGCGGCGATGCCGGGCATATTCTCTTATCCGCACATATAGCGGAAGATTTAGCCCAATACCGGCACTGGCAGCCGTACCTGCATAATTTGGGCGAATGTGAGGTGAAGCACGGATTGCGCCTGCATCTGTTTAATCTCCACAAAGATGGTCTCGGCAACCCACAGGTTCCTAAGAAACTCAGGCGACGAAGATGGAAGCAACGAGCGGCTCCCGTCCGCCCGGTCAGTCCACCTTGGTCGCCAAAGTTTCTGCTCACAGTCGCTTTGGTCGTTTCGGCCGTAGCATTGGCGATTAGTGTCTCAATTTTTCTTCGTCGCGGATCGCCGAACATTGCACGGGTACCTGCCAAAGGAAGCGTTGCGGTTTCGATTCCCGAAAAAAGCATAGCCGTGCTCCCATTCGAAAACCGGAGCGAGGAAAAAGCCAACGCTTACTTTGCCGACGGCATCCAGGAGGAGATTCTGATGCGTTTATCCAAGATCGCCGATCTGAAGGTGATCTCGCGTACATCCACACAGCATTACAAAAGCGCGCCGGAAAACCTACCCGAGATAGCCAGGCAACTTGGCGTGGCCCACATCCTGCAAGGGAGCGTGCAGAAGAGTGGCGACGCAGTGCGCGTGAACGTGCAGCTAATCAAAGCAGCAAATGATTCCCATCTTTGGGCCGATACCTTTGATCGCAAACTGACCGACATCTTTTCGGTCGAAAGCGAGGTGGCCAAAGCTGTCGCCGACCAATTGCGAGCGAAACTCACCGGTCAGGAAGAAGAGGTCCTCGCCGCCAGACCAACTGACAATGTTGAGGCGTACGATGCGTACTTGCGTGGGCTGGCTTATACATTGAAAACCGACAACACACCCGCCAACTCCCTTGGCGCACAGAAATATTTCAGAGAAGCGGTGCGCTTGGACCCGAAATTCGCCCTGAGTTGGGCGCTGCTGTCATATATTGACGCGCGCGGCTACCTCACAGAGAGTCTTCAACCAACGTTCGCCCTGCGTGAAGAGGCACGGCAGACAGCCGAAACCGCGCTCACTCTTCAGCCCAATCTTGGCGAGGCCGTACTGGCCAAAGGCCAATACCACTACGCCTGTCTGAAGGATTACGACACCGCAGTGCGTTATTTTGAGCAAGCACGTCAGTTTCTGCCCAATAGCAGTCGGATTCCCTACTCGCTGGCCTTAGTCGCGCGGAGGCGAGGTCTGTGGGACCGAAGCGAATCGTACTTCAACGAAGCCGAGCGGCTCGACCCGCGCAACGTTTCCCTGCTCACCCAGCGCGCGATTTCCTATATTGCTCTTCGTCGTTTCCCCGAAGCGCTGCGGAAGCTCGATCAGGTTCTTAACATCGCACCGGATGACGTCGATACCCTCGCGCAAAAGGCGACTATCGCACAAGCGCAGGGTGATCTGCCGGGCGCGTCAGCGCTTCTCGCTCCACTCCGCCCGGCTGCCGACGACACCCAGGCCTTGGAAGCACAAGTTTACCAAGCCATTCTGGAGCGCCGCCCTACACCAATGATCCCTCGGCTAAAGGAGATATTGGCCAAGCCTGATCCAGCGTTGGGTTACATCAATGGCCGACTGCGCTTTTGGTTAGGCTGGGCGCAAGAGGTCAGCGGAAACCGTGCTGCCGCCCAGGTAACTTGGCGACAAGCACGCAGCGAACTGGAATCTTTCCTCAAAGAACAGCCGGAAAATTATAGTCTCATCGGAATTCTCGCGCTAACCAATGCGGGCCTCGGCGATAAGGCCGCCGCGTTGGCTCTGTCGGAACGGGCCATGGCTACGCTCCGGATCGAGAGAGACGCGATAGTCGGTCCCGTTCCGATCGAGATCCTCGCCCGAGTGGCGGCGCAAGTTGGCGAACCCGGCCGCGCCATCGCCGCTTTACAGAAACTACTCTCGATACCGTGCGCGGGCCCACTGCCTGAAAACGTTCCGCTCACTCCTGCGCTGCTCCGGCTCGATCCGATGTTCGATCCGCTTCGGAATGATCCCCGTTTTGAAAAGCTCGCCGCTTCCCTCCCATCCAAAGCGGCGAACAAATAGCGCGACGCGTTGAGCGCGCGCAATCTCCTCGCCGAAGCGACGTGGTCGCGCGATAACCGCCGATCAACTCCTGGGCCGACTGGCAAGAACTCTAAATTTTACGCTTGCTAATTACGGCGCGCGGAGTCCAACCACGGGCATTATGAAAACCGTATCAGGAACATTCATATTTGTTGTGGCAGCAGTTGTTACGGTCGTTGCAGTCCTCAGCTTCCACTCCTTTGCTGCAGGATCGCATCAACAGGCGGTTACCTCTAAAAAGTTCAACCTAAGAATTGGGCGAACTCACACCGACTACGTCGATGTGAAGAGCAAAGGCGACTTCATAAACGTATTGAAGCATTTTAGGCAAGATCAAATCGACATTAATTATTTCGAGGGCCCTGGTCACCCTGTCGAGCATTATCCACCGCTCCCCAGAATAGGCATTAAAACTGATAAAGTTACGACGTCTGAACTAGCACAACACCAGCTGGCGTCAGAGGCTGTCGCTAACGATCCTAACGCTGTGAACACTTTAGCTCTGATAGCGCAACGGACATCAAGAGCGTCC
>QHPD01000110.1 GCA_003218975.1 Verrucomicrobiota bacterium | reverse complement strand
AGCTGTTTGGAGGGATCATGTTGAAGCTCCTTTCTCTGCCGGAATAGAAAAGGAGAACCGCGCGCCCCCGCCCTCAACATTCTCGGCCACGATTGTGCCGCCATGTGACTCAACGATCGAACGCACAATCCCGAGGCCCATCCCCAAACCTTCCGCTTTCGTCGTGAAGAAGTGGTCGAACAGTCGCTTGCGCGCTTCCTCGGGAATACCACACCCGTAATCGCGCACGCTCGTGCAAATTGCGCCGTCGCCATTCCGCTCCGTGGCGATCACGACTTTGCGGTGGCTCAGCGGCGTATCGCGCATGGCATCGAAGGCATTGACCACAAGATTGAGCAGGACTTGCTGCATCTGAGTCGGATCGCCTCCAATCGCCGGCAAATTTGGGTCCAGCAAAGTCTTCAACTCGCAGGAGTGAAGCATTGCATCTGAGTTTAACATGCGCACCACATTCGTTACAAGATCGTTCAGATTCACCCGCTGCCAGGCCGGGTCGCCTTTTTTTATCATGCCCCGGAAGGTCCTAATCACATCGCCGGCTCGGCGTCCATCCGCCACGATATCAGTGAGCAGGTCGCGAAGTTCGCTAATGTTGCAATCGCCGCGATCAATAAAGCGCTGTCCCGCGCTAGCGTTGGTAACGATTCCCGAGAGCGGCTGATTGAGTTCATGGGCAATGGATGCCGCCAATTCACCCAACACTGCCACTCGGCTGAGATGGCCGAGTTGTGCCTGGTGCTGCAGCGCTTCCGCTTCAGCGAACTTGCGAGCAGAGATGTCCACCACCGCGGCCAAAACGAGCATGCCATCCGGGGTTTGAATCGGATTTAGTCCGATCTCGATTGGAAATTGACTGCCATCTTTTCGCCGCCCGAATAATTCCCGACCGGCACCCATCGGCCGAGCCGTTGGCGCAGCGAGGAATTGCGCCCGATGAACTGGATGCTGGCTAGCGAACCGCTCCGGCACGAGGATTTCCACAAGTTTTCCGAGAAGCTCCTCGCGTCGATAGCCGAAAAGCTCTTCGGCATGAGTGTTCACCAAGACGATACGGCCCCGATCATTCACCAAGACGATGCCGCTCGGCGAAGCTTCCGTCGCCAGGCGAAACAAATCTTCTGCCTGCTTCCGCTGCGTCACATCCATCGAAACGCCCCGGGTGACGACAGTTTGGCCGTCCGCCCCGGGCATGCAGCGTCCACGCTGTTCCATCCAGCGTACCCTCCCGTCCGGAAGTATAACCCGATACTCGCACTCGTAATCTTTGCCGGTCGCGGCCGCATCCTTCAGCGTCTGCAGGAGTCGATCGCGATCATCGACATGCACCACTCGGGAAATAGTGTCTTGCAATGTGAGCTTTCCAGAAGCAGGCAACCCCAAAAGAGCACGGCGCGTTTTCGAGCCCCAGAGCTCATCGGTGTTCGGGTTCCACTCCCACAATGCGAGATTGGCCGCCTCCGCCGCTAAACTCATCCGCTCCTCGCTTTCGCTCAAATCCTGCTTCTTCTTTATCAACTCAGTGATGTCCATACACGAACCGATGTAGCCAGCGAAGTTTTTCTGAGCGTCGTAGCGCGGGACCCCGCTGTCAGAGACCCAGCGATATTCGCCATCATGACGTCTCAGCCGGTATCGCATGACGAACGGCTGCCGGGCGTCAAACGCTTCTGCGTAGGTTTTGAGGCAGCTCTGAAAATCGTCCGGATGCACGCCCTCGGACCAGCCATTTCCCATTTCCTGCTCAATCGTGCGGCCGGTAAACTCGAGCCAGGACTTGTTGAAGAAAGTGCAGAGTTTGTCCAAGCCCGACATCCAGATAAGGACGGGCGCCGAGTCAGCTACCACCCGGAAACGTTCCTCGCTTTCGCGCAAGGCCATTTCGGCCTGTTGTTCCGCCAATGCATGGGCGAAAATCTGGCCGATCAAGCGCAAGGTGTTCTGTGCGGCTTCCGACCAAACACGGGCTTTGTGAACCCTCACACAGTTAATCCCGCGCACAATGACACCGCTCACCATCAACGGAAAACCCATCACCGCCCGAGTCCCGCGTTCGCGGGCAAATTCCCGTTCCGCGATCGCTTGCGCCGGCAGCTCTTTGGTGAGATCCGACAACACCACAGATCGCCCTGCGCAAAGTTCGCCCAGATACCAGGGCAATTGGTCATAAGAAAATTCCCGGGCCAGCCTCGGCACTCCCTCGCGCGCGACCTGGTGAGTATTGCGCGCCTGGGTGTGATCAGTCGTGAACTCGAACAAAACGATTCGATCCACATCCAAAGTTACAATCATGCGCTGCATCCACCGTTCGATCTCTTCATTCACCCGGTACGGAGTCACGTTCACAAATGCCGCGCCCACTGCGGCGACAAGCCCTTCGAGGCGCAGTCGTTCGTCGAGATCGCGCCGGACGCGGAGCACATCGCAGTTCAACTCGTAAGCCATCGCCGCCACGATGGCGAGAAACGGCAGACTTATGATATACGGGGCGTGGATGACTCCCACACGAATAAGCGCGGCGCATCCCGCCGCGATCACAATGAAAACCACTATGCTCCCTCCCACCACTAAGGCGCGCCTCCGTCCGTCGCGACTGCGCCGTCGCCACAGCGCGATGGAAGCATCGACAACGAACGCCAATAGCAATACTGAACTAAGGTTACCAATCTCAATCTCTAACAACCGACTATGCACGCCCTCTGCCACAGAAACGCGTTCGCCGAGAAACTCGACATGCCCCAGCCTCGTGATCGGGGAATAGTTCAGATTCAACAACAAGATAAGGTTGAGAATCAGACTAACCAACCGCATACCCCACGCGGCGTGGCCGAGCCAGGGCCGGCCCGTGCCGAAATAGAGCCGCACGAAAATCACCAGACAAACGACCACTACAAACACGGGCACGTGCGTCCACCGCATCAACGTGCCGAATCGATCCGGTGTCTCCGCTCGCATCATTGCTAACTCAAACGCCGCAATGGCCGCCACGGATACGGCCATCACGGAGCAAATCAGGTTCGCTCGCGCCGTTCGGTCCTTCCACCAGAGGACAAGCTGCATTAGCGCCAGGGTCAAGCACGCTCCGCCGCCCATAGACCAGATGACGGTGACCCAGTTCATATTGCCGAACCTCGCGAAGTCCTCACTGCGACGCGGCGAAACCCCGCCAACGAACAGCCAGAATCGCCGCGCTTCCGATCACGGAAGACACCAGATCACGCGGAGAGACGGTTTGCCACGGCACACCAGATTATACACTACTCGGGTGTAGGTAAAAGTCTGATATTTCAACTACCTGAATCTCTTGAAAGAGCTGCCGCCGAACACAGTTCGCTATGACGGCGACCGGATTAGGTGTCCGAACTCCGCCGACCTATGCTAGAATGCGAGCATTGACTTATTCGCGTGCGCGCGAGTAAGCCGAGAGCGGTTCGGCTGTTTCCAGATTTTTGATCACTGTGCTGAGATACACCGACTCGGGATAAAATGCCTTGTACTTGGTGATCTCGGCGCGGTTCAATACTTTGAATCCGTAACGTTCGAACATCTTCTCCCCGCGCCGGCTTTCGAACGTGACGATCTGCCCGTAAACACGCTTTTCACCGGAGCGATAGAGATAACTCAGATACGCGCTCATGAGGGCGCGCGTTGTGGAAACCCTGCGAGCCTCGGGAAGCAGATTGATGTGAAAATGCGGCGTGCGCCGCGGCGCTGCCGGCACTTCGCGCCAGCCGTGCACGAGCGTCCAGCGAATAAAGCGGCGCGAACGTTCATTGTAGCGGAAGTAGCGGGTCAGCGCGCGGAAAAAAAGCCAGACGTTTTGATAAAATGCGTAAAGCTGATTGCGCAGCGGCTTGCGCGAACCGAGAAGATACCCGCGGATTTCGCCGTCCACCTCCAGGAGAAAACACGATTCCGGTTCGTGGTCGGTGTAGTAGGTGGTGAGAAAATCGGCGAACAACTCGCGATCTTCGTAAACCGGATCAATAGGATCGCCAAGAAAGCCGGTGTCGCAGCAGAGCTTTCTCACTGCTTCGCGGTCAGATTTGCGGTAGCTGCGAATGATGAACGGCTTGCGGTTGTCCCTCTCCATTAAAACGGCGATAGTTTGCGCACACCTCGCGATAAATGCAAAACAGTTCTTCAAATACGCGTGGCCAGCTATACAAATTCTCCGCTCCGCGGGCGGCGCACTCACCCAGGACGGACAACTTCGCTGTGCTCGCTCCTTCGATTGCGTCCGCCAGTGCCTCAGCGCTGTTCTCTCGCGCCCACGATTCCTGGTCGTGGCAAATAACCCGGTCCATGTAACTGCCACGAATTCCTACCACCGGCGTGCCGCACGCCTGACTCTCCAGCGCTACAAGCCCAAATGTTTCCTGAACGCCTGGATGAACGAATAGATCGGCTGCGCGATAGCAACTGGCCAGATCGGCGGAGTCGGTGCAATATTGAATCCACGAGACGTGTTTGCTGCAATTGCGGGACTGCAGCCCTCGAAGTTCTTTCCGCTGCGGTCCGTCTCCGATGATCAACAGATGAAATTCGTTCGGACGCTGCTGCTGCAAAAGCTGGAACGCGCGAAACAATGTCTGCGTGTTCTTTTCCCTCGCCAACCGGCCAACGTAAAGCAGCAGCTTTTGATCAGTGGCAACGCCTAACGATGCGCGTGTAGATTTTGCGTCGTCCGGCCTCGGCCTGAAAACCTCGGTGTTCACGCCGAGGCGCACCGCACGCACATTGCGCACGCCCCAACCTGAAAGGACCTCGGCCAAAATTTCTGAGGGCACAAGCGTAGCCTGAAAACGGTTATAAAGTTTGCGGACGTACGCGCGAGTCCACTTCATGGCCCGACGCGTCCCGCCTCTGCCCAAAAATTTCGTGCTGCTACGCAGATATGCTTCCGGGAAATGCGAATGATAAAAACCGACAACGGGAACTTTCAGCGAGTGGCCGATCGAAATGGCTTTCCAACCGATCTGGTACGGGTCGCTTGATTCGATGATGTCGGGCCGCTCGCGTTCCAGAATTTCTTCAACGGCGCGCAGATTCAACAGCGCTCGATAACGCGACGCGCGCGAGAGCAACGGGGAATGGATGGTATAAATGCGTGACCGCGCGCCGGCGGTCATTTGCGTCTTCGGCCCAGGCACAATGAGGACGTGTTCCATCTCCGGCGAGTACTGGTCGATGTATGCAATCTTCTCGTGCAGATATCGCTTTACGCCGCCGCTAAGCGGAGAATAAAACTGGGTCAGATCGCAGATTTTCACGCTTGTTTGGTCATTCCGAGCGAAGTCGAGGAATCTCTTGCTCTTTCGATTCTGTCCCGTTTCGCGGGGCAAGATCAAGAATGTGATTCTAATTCGCTTAGATACCTTTCGGCTTTCATAGCCGCCGCGCAGCCCGAGCCGGCTGCGGTTACCGCCTGTTTGTAAACCCGATCTGCCACGTCGCCCGCCACAAATACGCCGGGGTGCTTGCTCTCTGCCAGATTTTTCGTGATCAAATAGCCATCTGCATCCATGTCCAGTTTGCCCCGATACGCTTGCGTGTTCGGGTCGTGACCAATTGCCATAAAGACACACGCCACCGGCAGCTCCCGTTCCTCATTTGTTTTCACGTTCCGCAAACGGACGGCGCGCATCTCGCCTTTTTCGTCGGGAATATATTTCGTCACGACGGTGTTCCAGATCGGCGCGATCTTCTTGTTCGCGAACACGCGATCCTGCATGATTACGGAAGCGCGCATTTTGTCGCGGCGATGAATCAGATAGACCTTTGAAGCGAACCGGGTGAGAAAGAGCGATTCTTCCGCCGCGGAATCCCCGCCACCGACCACGCAGACCGGTACATTTTTGTAAAACGCGCCGTCGCATGTGGCGCACGAAGTTAAACCGTGACCAATCAGTTTCTCTTCGTTCTCGAGTCGCAAATAGCGCGCCGACGCTCCGCTGGCGATGATGAGCGTTTGCGTCTCCAACCATTCATCATCGGCTTGGATCCGGATATTCTTGTTGCTCCCATCGAAATCGGTCACCTCAGCATAAGCGAACCGCGCGCCGAATGTTTCGGCTTGCTTGTGCATGTTGAGGATGAGCTGAGGCCCATCGATTCCATCCGGAAAACCGGGATAATTTTCCACCAACGTCGTCGTTGAAAGCTGCCCGCCCGGCTGGCGGCCTTCCAGCACCAGCGGACTCAAGTTCGCGCGTGCCGCATAAATCGCGGCGGTCAAACCTGCGCAACCGCTTCCGATGATGATCACTTTCTCCATGAACAAATTTAGCACACGGTGCAAGCAGCAAGGATCACAAAGGTGGATCGTGTTGTCCTCAACGCGATTTTTCAGTCAACCGCGACGCTCCCTGTGCAGCAGTGCGTTCCGCTTTCAGCTGATCGAAAAGCTGATTCAGACTAATATTGTGATGCGTAGGTTTGAGCTCCAGTGGTTGTGGCCCAATGCGAATCCGCTTGGGCGATTTCCTTTTTTTGATCTTTTCATTCCGCAACAACCGTCGGATCAGTCGCCGCTTGGCACAAGTTCACCAACAAGGTCAGGGCGAACCTGCTGGAGCCAGCACACCGCTTCTTGGTCCCGATTTGGAGACGGAACTCGCTTGAGAACTGAACGCCAGACCTTCCAAAAGCGAGACAAGATTCTATGCCTAGCTTTCGCGTCTATTCGCCAGAAAAACTCGACGCGCCTTGTTCCGCCCGCCATCGTAATCTTCAGGACACAGCCAGCGAAGTGATCAAATTCGCTACTGGAGATGTGCTCCGCAAGCCCGAAGAAATTCGTCTGCATTCACGCGGTGACGTGCACCAAAATTTTATGAAAGCCGGTCACGCCGGAAAATGGACTGCGGTCGGCTTCCCATTCTTGCACGTCGCCTTCGCCATCAGTGGCTCGGACAACGAGGATGTAATCGCCTGCGGCAGAAGGCAGCCACTCCGTCTTCCAAAGCGACCATGCAAGGTCGCCGCCGGAGTAATAGATCTCGGCGTCCCGCCAGGATTTGCCGTTATCGAAACTAAGTTCCGCTCGCGAAATACCGCGGTCGCCGCCGTAGGCGATGCCTTTGACTTCGATGGGGCCGCTTAATTTGCCCAGTGAAAACCACGATTCGTGATCGGGCGCGTCGATGCGCGAGCGTATCGGTGTGATGAAGTCCGGTCCCCAACCTTGCGTTTCGTAAAATCCTTTTGCGTTCTCGCGGCTGACTTCAATCCGGGTGAGCCATTTCACGTGTTTCTCGCCGAAATAGCCAGGGACAATTATGCGGGCCGGGTAACCGTGCCGATGCGGCAAGGGCACACCGTTCATTTCGTAAGCAACTAGCGTGGTCGGCTCCATTGCTTTCTCCAGCGGAATTGTGTCGGTGTAATTGTCCACGCCCCAGAAACGAACGCGTGCAGCTTGAGAAAGCGGTACTACAGATTCGAGCAAATCGCGCAGTGTTACGCCTTTCCAAACTGCGTTGCTGATCAGGCCGGCGTCGAGTCCGTTACTAATGCACATCAAGGTCGTCTGTTGTTCGACGGAATTCATCATCTTCAAATCGTCGAACCGATACACGCGGGGATTCTCCACCAGGCCGTCTATTTCCAGATGCCAAAGCTGAACGTTGACGCGAGGATCGACAACGTTTTTGGTCACGCAGTAAAACTGGTCGTTTGGTGTGATCGGCTGGACGATGCGGCCTTTGTATTGCAAGCCGTCGTAACTGAATGTCGCCGCGCGATAAAGTTTGCGCGCCAAGGCCACGCCACCGCCAGCCAGCGCGACTCCAATCGCGCTCAGGACAAATGCGCGTCGCCCGACCGTGGGAGTGAATTCTCGATCTTCGGTTCCAACCCTTGGTCGTGCGAGAAATTGAAAGCCCGCTACGAGCGTTCGCTCGAAAACGAAAACGCACAGCGCGAAGCTCACAAGTGTAAGGAGACGCGCGGCATCGATCGGCAATCCGATGTAACTGGTGCCAAGCACCGGCCACAACAAAATCGCAATGGCCACGATCGGAAGCACGACGAAGATCGAGATTGTCCAAATTGTCGCTGGCCTATGGAAATTTCGCCGTGCAGCAAAACCGAAAATCGCGCCGGCGATGGCGCCGACCAGCAACTGCCCGGCGATTGTCGATCCAACACCGAGCTCTTTGAGATGATTGTAGCCGCCCACTTTGCCCATGAGCGAAAGAAATGGCCCCGGCGAAATAAAAACCGAGAGTCGATCGCCAATAATGACCAGCGGCGTCGCTACGCCAAGACACGCCAGCAACAGCATCGTCACGGTCATGGCAGCTGCCGCGACCGAACCAGCCAGCAAACCGGCAGAGAGCGCTTTAACCCTGGTCATTATGGCGGCGATTATGCCTTGTAGAGGCGCTTGTGCCAAGCGCCTGATCAATTCCGGCCACTGTTCGCCGACGCGATCGACGCTACGACTTTGTGAACGCGACTCGCACCAGCGTCGCCATGATGCGCACGCCCGCCACGAACGTCCCGCGAACCGTGCCGGAAACTTTCGACGCACCGCCGGCGCGCCGTCGATGGTTTACCGGAATTTCGAGGATGCGCAGCCCGGCGCGCGCCGCTTTCATCTGCATCTCCAGATTCCAGCCGTAAGTCTGCTCGCGCATACCAAGCCGCTCCAGTGAGTCGCGACGAATCGCGCGAAACGGGCACATATCGGTGTAACGAACGCCGTAAAGGAGCCGCAGAATCAATCCGGCGATCCGCCCGGAAAGAATCTGCTGAAAATTCATGCTGCCGGCTTCGCGCCGGCCACGGGTGCGCGAGCCGATTACGAAATCATGCGTACCACGCGCAATTGGATCGATAAGTTGATTCATAAACTCGGGGCAATCGCTCCCGTCGCCGTCGAGGAATACGATGACGTCGCATTCCGGCCGCAGCGCCGCCACTCCGGCGGAGCACGCACGACCGTATCCGCGATGGGCTTTGACGACGCGCGCGCCAGCCTCGCGCGCGCGTTCCGCGGTTCTATCTGTGCTGCCGTTATCGACCACGATGATGTCGGTCAGGATTTTTGTGGCCACGACTTCACGCACGACCCCGGCAATCGGCTCTTCCTCGTTGAGCGCCGGAATGATGACTGACACGTTGTTCATCGCAGAACCAGCCACGCGGTCGTGAAGTAAATTACGAGCGCAAAAATGTCTGCGAGCGCGAGCGTGACGGGACCGGCCGCGATTTTGGGATCGAGCTTAACGGCGTGCAGCAACGACGGTACGCCGAGGCCGATCAGACACGCGCTCACCAACGAAAGCGCAATGCTTCCGCCAATCACAAACGCGCTGGGCGCGTCGCCACGCCAGCTCCAGACGATCGCTCCCACCAGCGCGCCACAAGCGAGCCCGAGCAGAAGCGCAGTCGCAATTTCCCGCCGGAATGCTGTCTTAAACCAAGCCCACGTGACGCGCGCAGAGCGCAGGGCCTGAGTGGTCACGCTCATCGATTGCGCGCTCACGCTTTCGTTCAGCCCGAGCACCATAATGAGAAAAAATGCGATCACCAGACTGTGCGCGAGCGTGGTCTCAAAGAAGCCGGCGAGAAGCGCGCAGATAGTGCCTCCAGTTACAGTCACCAGCAGCCACGGAAAACGATAACGAAAAACTCGCCAGGGCGAGACGTCGCGGACTTGGGCGAGATGAAACCCGAGCGCCTCGAACAAGTCACTGCGCGTTTCTTCGCGCTCGCCTTCCTCGCTCTCAAGAACGCTGTCCATGAAGACGTCCGTGTCCACGATCCCAATCAGGCGACGCCCAGCATCCACAACCGGAAATGCGAGAAATTTGTAGAGCACGAAAAATTCGCATGCCTCCAGAACGGTCGCTTCTGCCGGCAACGTGATGACGCGCGGCACCATGATCTCGCGCAAGAGAGTGTTCGGAGCGGCCGTGAGCAATCGGCGCGTCGGGACAACGCCGACTAGATGTTTTCGCTCATCGATCGCGTAAAAGTAAATGACCCGTTCGCCGATTCCTTCGCGCCGGATGGCTTCCAGCGCTTTCTCCACGCTGGCGTCCGCTTCGAGCAACGGAAAATCTTTCCGCGCGTAATTGAGAACCGGCGCGTTGAAATCGATCGCGCCGGAAATTCTCATCGCTGCACTTTGTGTACGATTCCTTTGCTTCGCAAAATCTCTGCTGCCTCGCTGAAATAATCGTGAATGTCCGATTGCGAGCGGATCCAATCGATGTAACAAGCGATTCCCTCGGCAAGATCGACACGCGGCCGGTAGCCGATGGAACGGATTCGAGTTGTGTCACTGGTGAGATGCCGCATTTCGCCCGGTCGAAACTCGCCATTTATTGCGGGTGCAATTTCGATCTTGAGGGCGGAGGAAAGTTCCTCCGCGATCTGACGAATTGGCGTTCCTTTGCCGGAGCCGACGTTCACTGGCGATCCATCGAGCTTGTCTGTTTCCGCCGCGAGCAGATTTGCGCGGGCAATGTCTTCCACGAATGAAAAATCACGTGTTTGCTCACCGTCCTCGTAAAGTACCGGCGGCAAATTGTTCAGTAAGCGCGTGCAAAAAATCGCAATCACGCCGGTGTAGGGATTGAAGATCGATTGACGCGGTCCGTAGGTGCAGGAGTAACGCAGCGCTACCGTGGGGATACCGGTCTGTTTGCCCCAGAGCAGCACGAGTTTTTCCTGATCAACCTTCGTCAGGCCATAAACGGTCTCGCCACCGACCGGCGCATTCTCCGGAGTCGGAACGCTCTTTGTGATCGCGCCGCACAGCGGGCAGTGCACTTCCCAATCGCCTTTGCGCAATTGCTCCACCGGTCTCACCGGTGGGAAAACCAGTCCGTGCTTCGGGCATTCGCCGGCGCCTTCGCTATAAACAGCTTGCGAGCTCGCAGCCACGATTTTTTTGATCGGCAGCTTTTTCTCCCGGATTACTTCGAGCATTTGTGCGGTGCCGAGCGAGTTCACGTGCACAAATTTTGTCATCTCGGGCATGTAACCGCCGTACGCAGCCTGGTGAAAGATGATGTCGATCTTATCCAGCGCAGCCGTAATCGTATCGCGATCGCGTAAATCGCCTTCGATAAACTCTGCGCTCTCATTGATCCACGCCGGTTTGCCGCGCTTATGGGTGTTCGGCTCTAGATTATCGAGCACGCGCACTTTCCACCCCTCGCGGAGCAGGAAATCAGTTAGGTGCGAGCCGATTAAGCCCGCGCCACCGGTCACCAGCGCCCTTTTCGCCACGCTTTTGCTGTAGAGGCACGTGTCCTCACGCGCAAGCGCCTGGCACACTTGCGCTAAACCGGACAAATTCGGGTAGAACCTTCGCGCTCGATAAGGTCACTGAGAAACTTTTGCGTGGCGGGCGCCACGCTAACGTTCGGGCTCCGCCTCAGTAATTCGGCACACAACCGCCGCAGCGCTGCGGGATCATCGACATCGTAACCCCTGGGCAACAATTTTATTCCAACACCGATCTCCGCTGCGCGTTCCACTGCTTGAGCAAAAACGCGATCCGTACTCCAATCGATCTCTTCAAACATTCGCCGGTGAAGCTGTTTCAATCCGATCAAATAATATCCGCCATCATCAGATGGACCGATCGCGATCCGATCACCGCGTTTTGCAAGCGCGTTCGCGGCTTCAGTAAAACAAGCTGCCGGCACTGTCGGGCTGTCGGAATTGATCAGGCAAACGGATTCGAAGCCGCACCTGAACAAATCCTCGGCTGCGAAAAAAAGGCGTTCTCCAAATTTTCCCCCGCGCTGCGGCAAAAGCAGGAAATCTGACGGCAAGATTCCTTCGTAAGTCGGTCCGGCTTCGGCAGGAGTGTAAACTGCGCCCCCACGTGCCCCGGACTCAAGACACGCACGTGAAATCGACATCGCGAGATCACGCAGAAAGCATCTGTTGAGTTCTGCGGCTTCGGCTGGAGTAAGCGGCGGAACAAGGCGCGTCTTAACCTCTCCGGCACGCGGCGCTTTGGTCATTATGGCAAGAACACATCGTTTTAAAAATGTTCGGGTTGTAGCGGAAGGATCAACAACGGTGCCCGACGACATATTGGCTCCGCGAGTTAGAACAAGTTTCGTTGGGAATCAAATATCTTCACCTTCTGCATGCGAATAAACTGAAGCGGGCTATGCCTGTTCTAAGGCGAAATCAAGGTTTTGATGCTGTGAAAAGAAGACGAACAAAATGAACAAGGACGGTGCCCGGCACGGTGCAGCGGCGGTTATTCGGAGTTGTTCAAAGTTATTGGCTTGTTGCTCAATGATCGATTAACACCGGGAAATGAAACAAATTCTGTTCGCTATTCTGATCTTGTTGCCGGCACGGTTGTTTGCTGCTGGAGGTGAGTCTTCTCTTTGGCCCATCCAGAAGGCACTCACCCAAAAGAAATATGTCGATCTTACGCATGAATTCGCGCCCGGGATTCCGCGCTGGCCGGGTTTTCCTGATGAAACGCGCAAGACCATTTACTGGTACGACAAGCGTCCAGACACGATCGGTGTAGGTTTTTTCTCGGAACTGTTCACGCATGTCGGCCAGTGGGGAACGCACGTCGATCCGCCGGCGCATTTCGTCAAAGGGCTGCGCACAGTGGATCAAATCGATCTCAAGGAAATGATTTTGCCGCTCGTCGTCGTTGATGTGCACGAAGAAGTGGCGAAAAATCCGGATTACATCCTCTCAACCGAACGCCTGAAAAAATGGGAAGACGCTCATGGCCAGATTCCTGCAAGCGCGTTCGTCGCGATGCGCACCGATTGGTCGAAGCGCTGGCCAGACGCGGCCAAAATGGAAAATAAAGACACGAACGGCGTCGCGCATTACCCGGGCTGGAGTTTGCCCGCGCTAAAGTATCTTTACGAGGATCGCAAGATCGCTGCTTCAGGCCACGAAACGACCGATACCGATCCAGGAATCGCCACAACAAAAGAGGATTACTCGCTCGAAACGTACATCTTGAGCACGGACCATTATCAGATCGAGTTGCTCACCAATCTGGATCAAGTCCCCGAATCCGGCGCGATTGTCGTTGTGAGTTTTCCAAAACCTAAAGGCGGCTCCGGATTCCCAGCGCGCGTTTTTGCAATCCTGCCCTGAAACCTCCGCTCGTGGTGCGAACAGCCAGGCTGGAAGCTCCGTAAGCCGCTCTGAGGTTAATCGCAAATCTGTGGCGACTGTGCAAGAATCGAGCTACTACGTAGTCAAAATTTGCTTGGGTGAGTTGACCGAAAGTCCCGCCAGGAACGAAGGTAGGCGCTGAGTCATGCATATCACCGACATTATGCGGGGGAATTCTCCCACGTTTTCGTTCGAGTTCTTTCCTCCGAAAACGCCGGAGGCGGCCGAGACCCTCTACCAAACGATTCGCGATCTCGAATCGTACATGCCGCACTTTGTCAGCGTGACTTATGGTGCCGGCGGCTCAACGCGTGATTTAACTCACGATCTTGTCGAGCGCATTCAACACACAACAAAGCTGGACCCGATCCCTCACCTAACCTGCGTCTGCCACAACGAAGAGGAGATCCAAGCGATTCTCCTTCGATACGCCAAGTCGGGCATTGGAAACATCCTCGCGCTTGGCGGCGATAGACCGGCTGGAATTGCTTACGATAAATCGCGGGACTCGTTCCAACATGCAGTCGATTTGGTCAAATTCATTCGCCGATTCAACGACTCCGGCGCGCATTCGGACCGGCGCGGTTTTGGGGTCGGAGTGGCCGGTTTCCCCGAAGGACATCCCGCGACGCCGAATCGATTAGTCGAAATGGATCACCTCAAAGCGAAGGTCGACGCCGGCGGCGACTACATGGTCACGCAACTATTTTTCGATAATCGCGACTTCTACGATTTCCGCGAACGTTGCGCGCTGGCCGGCATTCACATCCCCATTATCGCCGGCATCATGCCCGTTACATCTATGAGTGGATTCAAACGCATCGCCGAACTCGCCGGCGGGACGCGCTTCCCGGCCAAGCTTCTGCGCGCCTTACAGCGATGCGAAAACGACCCTGAAATGGTCAAGCGCGTCGGCGTTCACTTCGCGTTGGAACAGTGTCACGATCTCCTGGATAACCATGTTGCCGGTATTCACTTTTACACGCTTAATCGCTCGGACGCCACGCGGCTAATTTTTGACAGTCTCGGTATTCCGCGTCGGAGGAGCGCACAGGCCGCTGCCATTTTCATCGAGTGACGAGGTTCGCAAGCCGCTCACCAAGTGAGCGACGCAGGCGCGCCCGTAGGATACGGATTGCGAAGACGATCGTTGCCGCTGCGCTTGGGCGTTGGCGCGGAGACTTATCTGGTCACGCCATTTTCTCCATTACGAAACGACAACCGAGCTGGCGAAATTTGCGCGAAGCTTTCGAAACGCGCAGAATCTCGAAATGTCCAAGGTTCGGCGTGCGATCTACTGGCAGCTCGCATCACTAGTGATCGCGATCGCGCTGACTTCCGTACTTTCACGCTTTTTCCCGATCGTCGATTTTACCGAGACGCTGCAACAGCATGTGATGAGTTGGGGCGCATGGGGCGCGATTTGCTATCCTCTGCTTTTTGCGCTTTGTAACATCCTTCTGCTTCCCGGAGGCGTGCTGGCGGTAGGTGGAGGTTTCTTTTTCGGCTTATGGAGGGGGTTTTTCATCGTCTTCGTGGGCAACGTTGTTGCCACTGGGGTTTCATTTGCCTTGAGCCGCTGGGTGGCCACTCGATGGTTCAGGCGAAAGTTTTCGCGGGATACCGCGCTGCGCGCATTGGAGCCCGCTGTGAAACGGGAAGGGTGGAAGATCATTCTTCTGAGTCAGCTGCATCCGCTTTTTCCAACCAGTCTTCTAAACTATATTTATGGCCTGACGCGGGTGCGTTTTGGGACTTACATGCTTTGGGCCTCGATCGGGCGGGTGCCCGGGTTATTTTTGTATGTGTATGGTGGAACACTGGGTCAATTAGGGCTCAAAATTGTTCGTGGGAAAAGTTATCCGCGGGTCATCGAGTACTGGATATGGGGAGGCGCCTTTGTCACAACAGCGTTACTATTAGCGGTCTTGGGTCGGATTGCCCATCGGGCAATACAGGCATCGCAGGGCTTTGGCAACGAGCCAGGCTAGCGAAGAGATTTCAATCGAGGCTTGTTGAGTATCGTGATCTCAAGCGACTTGTTATAAGGCACTTATAAATTATGACTTATCGAGTCCGCCCAGGGGGATATAATCGAGCTACCTTGGCGCGATCAAAGGTACCGCATTTTCAGATTGCTTTCGTTCTCCCGTAAGGGAAAAATTCGGATCGATTCGAGATGTTTAAACTACCGACAGAATATGACGTGCTGGTCGTTGGGAGCGGCCATGCTGGTATCGAAGCAGCACTGGCTGCCGCCCGAATCGGATGCCGGACACTGATGCTGACGCAAAACTTGGATACGATTGGCCAGATGTCGTGCAATCCGGCCGTCGGTGGCCTGGCCAAGGGGCATATTGTTCGCGAGATCGATGCAATGGGCGGTGCCATGGGATTGAATGCCGACGCCACGGGCATTCAATTCCGGATGCTTAACCGAGCGAAGGGTCCCTCTGTCCGCGCCCCGCGTGTTCAATGCGACAAAAAGGCCTATCAGTTTCGGATGAAGGCGATTTTGGAGGCGACAGAGAACCTTGATTTAAAGCAGGCCACGGTCTCTGCCGTTCTCGCGGATTGTGGACGGGCACTTGGAGTGGAGACTGATCTGGGATTACGGATCAGTGCAAAGAGCACGGTCGTTACATCTGGGACATTTTTGCGCGGTCTCTTGCACGTTGGCGAGAATACTAAACCGGGCGGCCGAATGGCGGATACTCATTCGAGTCTGAGCGAAAGCCTTCGGAAGCTCGGTTTTGCAGTGGGACGATTTAAGACAGGTACACCATGCCGACTTAACGCGCGTTCTATCGATTTCTCGCGCTGCGAGATCCAGCCAGGTGATGAGCCGCCTCCAAGATTTGCATTTTATGATGATGAACAAGCAAGAAGCGGGCGCGAGACCTTCACCCTCAATTACGTGCGGAACGGAAAGTTCCATGTGGAACAAATTCCTTGCTGGATCACGGCCACCACCCCGAAGACGCACGAAATCATTCGCGCGAACATTCACCGTTCTCCGCTCTATGCCGGCCGGATAAAAGGCATCGGTCCGCGTTACTGCCCCTCGATCGAGGACAAGGTAGTTAAATTCTCCAATAAAACTTCTCACCAACTCTTTCTAGAACCGGAGGGACGTCATACCGAGGAGTACTACGTAAACGGGATTTCGACAAGCTTACCTTACGAGGTCCAGCTCGAATTTCTCCACTCGATCCCGGCATTAGAAGAAGCAGAAATCATGCGCCCTGGTTATGCCGTTGAGTATGATTACTTTCCGCCGACACAGCTGCTTCCTACGCTGGAGACGAGGCTCATCAGCGGGTTATACTTCGCCGGTCAGGTGAATGGAACATCAGGATACGAAGAGGCTGCCGCGCAGGGATTAATAGCTGGTGCCAACGCGGCTCTGAAAGTTAAGGGCGAGTCGCCCTTGATACTAGATAGAAGTGAAGCTTACATCGGAGTCCTTGTCGACGACCTGGTCACGAAGGGCACCGAAGAGCCTTATCGCATGTTTACAAGCAGGGCCGAGGATCGATTGTTTCTTCGACACGACAATGCCGATCAACGCTTGACTCAACGGGCGTTCGACGTAGGGCTAATGACCCAGATGCGCTGGCTTCGATTTCAGGGGAAGATCCGCCTTCTCCGAGAAGCCCGGAAGATCGCAATGGAGACTTGGTTAAGGGGTATCCCAATCTCGCAGCTCTTTAAGCGACCAGATTTCACCGTAAAGGATCTCCCTAGTGAGATTGCTTCGCTTGCACCATGTTGCATCTGGGAATTGGTCGAGACCGATTTCAAATACGAAGGATATGCCGTGCGGCAGTCGGAGCAAAACCGGCAGATAGAACGTCGGCAGCACCAGCTGATCCCCGATGGGTTGGACTATAACCAGATCCCAGGGCTACGTCTGGAAACTCGTCAGAAACTGGCAGCTCGCCGCCCGTCGTCGTTGGGGCAAGCTGCGAGACTCAGCGGGATCACGCCGGCGGACATTTCGATTATTTCTATCTGGCTTTCTAAGAGCAACTTGCAGCACAGACTGGCAGGTTAGGCAACCCGGGCGCCTTTTCGGATAGATGCTCACATTAGCCAGTGTCCTAATTGCCAGTTACCTGCTTGGGTCTCTTCCCGCTGGTTATCTGGCTGGCCGGATCGCAAGAATCGATATCCGGAAGGTGGGCAGTGGCAATATCGGTGCGACCAACGTTACCCGAGTTCTTGGGGGGCGCTACGGATATCCGGTCTTCGCCGTCGATTTCCTGAAGGGTTTGGCTGCCGTGCGTCTGTCGTTCTTGATCGCGCAACTGACGCAATTTCCAGGAGCATCCATCGAACTACTCGCAATCATTGCCGGCGTGGCTTGCGTGATGGGCCATGCATTTCCCGCGTGGCTGCAATTTAAGGGAGGCAAAGGTGTTGCCACCTCAGCCGGAGCACTTTTTGGGTTGATGCCGCTGGCGGCGTTAGTTGGTGCTCTGATTTGGTTCATCACGTTCAGGTTAACGCGCTATGTGTCGGTTGCATCGATTACAGCCGCGATAGCGTTGCCGATGGTCATTTTCGTCCTGACCCGCCGAGGCGAAGCGCACCGGGAAGTACTGTTCTACTTCTCAATTTGCCTTGCTGGCCTTGTAGTTTTGCGCCATCGCTCCAATCTGGTCCGCCTCGTGCACGGTACCGAGCCACGTTTTCAGAAGCGGAAGTGAAGATCGACAAACTTGCAATCCTAGGAGCAGGCAGCTGGGGGACGGCCCTCGCGTGGCTCTGGGGAAAGGATGGGCGAAAAATTTCTCTCTGGGGCAATTCGCCCGAGCGTGTCGCGCGCATTCAAAAAACGCGGCAGAACAGCGATTACGTGCCAGGACTCACGTTGCCAAAGTCGGTTCGCGTCACCTCCGAACTCCTCGATTGCGCGGACGCGGACTTGATAGTTTTTGTCACGCCATCGACGGCCTTGCGCGGGATCGCCACGCGTCTGGGAGAAGCGCTCCCCAATGCCCAAGCAGGGTTCCTCAGTTGCACGAAAGGTCTCGAATACGGCACGGGGATGCGAATGAGTCAAATTCTTTGCGAGATCTTTCCTGGCCGGAAAATTAGCGTGTTGTCGGGGCCAAATCTCGCCGCAGAAGTAGCGAAAAACTTACCTACTGCCACCGTTGTCGGCTGCCACGATCCCGATTGCGCGACGAGCCTTCAAAAGTTTTTAGGCAGCCCCCGCTTTCGGATTTACACGAGCCAGGAGGTCACCAGCATCGAACTCGGCGGGGCGCTCAAGAATGTTTTCGCCATTGCGGCGGGAATCAGTGACGGCCTTGGACTGGGTGATAATTCGAAGGCCGCGCTGGTTACACGATCCCTGGCGGAGTTGATCCGGCTCGGCGTTGCCATGGGAGGAAATGTCCATGCGTTTTATGGGTTGAGCGGCGCAGGCGATCTTGTTTTGACCTGTTACAGCGAACAGAGCCGCAATCACACAGTGGGAAAGCGGCTAGGCCGCGGCGAAACGCTCGAGCAGATTACTACATCGATGAGGATGGTAGCCGAAGGAATTTCTACCACGCGCAGCGCTTACGAATGCGCGCGGCGGTTGAACGTTGATACGCCAATCATCGATCAGGTGTACGCGATGCTCTACGAGCAGAAAAGGCCGACGATGGCACTGGAAGAATTACTACAGCGGGAACAGAAAGCGGAGTAAGCCTAGCTTTCCTGATATTTCCGGGCGAACTCAGCGATCACGGCTGGATATAATTCGTGCTCGGCGATTTGAATGCGTGCGTGGAGGGTTTCCGGCGTGTCATTAGGCAAGATCGGCACCTCGCGCTGGGCAATGATCTCGCCGTGGTCGATTTGCTCATCGAGGTAGTGAACTGTGCAACCGGTCACTTCTTCGCGGGCTGCCAGCGCCTGTTTCCAAGCTTCGAGTCCGGGAAATTTCGGTAGCAGGGATGGATGAATGTTCACGATGCGGCGGGGAAACGCCTCGAGCATGAGCGATTTCAGAACGCGCATGAAACCGGCGAGCACGACCAGTTCAACGCCGGCCTCGCGAAGCATTCGAACGAGCTCGGCCTCAGCTTGCGGTTCCAAGCGCGTGTGGAATCTGCCCGGCGGCAAATAAGCATTTGGGGCCGAAAATTCCCGGGCGATGTCAAGAATCGGTGCGTCAAATACATCTGATATGACGATGCGAACCTCGGCCATCAGCGAGCCGCTTCTAATGCTTTCAAGAATCGCGCGGCAGTTGCTTCCTTTTCCTGAGCCGAGAATGCCGAGAGGGATTGGTTTCATTTTCCAATCTTTCGCAGCCGGTCAACCAAGAGAGATGTGGAGTAACCTTTTTCAAGCGGAAGGATGCGAATTTCGGAGCCGATTTTTTTCAGAACCGCGCGCTCCTCTTCATTCAGCGTATCAGAGGTGTAATCGCCGCCTTTGACATAGATGGCGGGCACACTTGCGGAGATGAACTGCGTCGCCCGCATTTGCTGAAAAATCGTGACCAAATCGACGCATTCCAGCGCCGCGAGCACTTCGGCGCGATCTCTCTCATTATTAATCGGACGTCCCCCGCCCTTGAGTTCGAGGACTGAACGGTCGCCGTTTAAACCGACAGCCAGCACATCGCCGAGCGCGCGCGCGGCTTGCAGGTAACGGACGTGGCCTACATGCAGCAAATCAAAACAGCCATTCGTGGCGACCAGTTTCTTCCCGGCGGCGCGCAATTCCTTAGCACGCGCGGCCAGTTCCTCCATATCGAGGATCTTGCAGTTCATATTTTTCTTGATGAAGCTCAGTTGAGTTTGCATCTGGCTACCTGAAAACCGCAACTCATGAAATTACGCCACTCTTTGCAGTTGGCCTTTACGTAGTTTGCGCCAACTTGTGAATCTGGGACGCGATGTCGAGAAAAAAACCCAAACGACGCCGGCGCACGTCGAAATCCGCGAATGACTTTCGCATTTCGGTGAGACCGGTTGTCCGCTCGGAAGTCGAGCCTGATAAGGTCGTTCGAGGACTTGATCATGTTACGCTGCCGCCAGTTTGTGGTGCACCGGTTTTGGTTGCGATCGCGCGTGATCCGCGGACGATTTTCCTCCACTGGAGTATCGATTGGCCTACGCTCTTCGCCGACACCGTGCCCGTGGATCGGGAGGTTCATCTTCGCGTATATCAGGCGGACAGTGGCGAACAGCAAAGCACCGCCGTCGAACCGATGGCCGGCAGTTGCTACGTTACGGTTCCGCTGCGGAGTGGCCCGTATCGCATCGAGATGGGATACTATCAGCCCGCAGACGTTTGGCATTCCATCACTACCTCCAATGAGGTGGCGATGCCGCGAGACGATTTCGTAGTTAATCGCAATATCGATCTTGCTACGATTCCATTTCATCTCAAGTTTCAACGTCTTCTCGATTTGGTTGGGGCAGCTAACGGTCACGCGTTCGCCGAAATCATCTCACGATTCCAGACTCGCGCATTGGCTTGCAGACCGCGCAAATCACTGAGCGCTGACGACAGCGAAATTCTGCAGGCAATGAATCTATCCCTTGACGAGATCGCTGCCGCGCGTCGCGCGTTTATGAGAGGCATGAACAGCGCGGCACTAGAAAGACTCACCGAAGTAATTCTCAGCTTCGCATCAACCTCCCCCTCAAGCGGGTTCAGCCCAAGCAGTTGGTAGAGCGCTTGGGAAAGTGGCACAAACGCCCAACGCTTAACGCCCAACGTCTAGCGTCCAATTCATGCATGCGTCTCATCAGCGGTGTCCAATCAAATACAGCAACGGACAGAGGAAAACCCAAGCAATGTCCACAAAATGCCAGTACAAACCGGCGATCACGGCGCACACGGTGATTTCGATGCGCGAGCCCAGCGTTTGAGCCCGCAGCTCTGGACGACGACGCGTCGCGGATTTGTTGCGGTCGCCGGTGTGATGTTTGTCGCGGCCGCGCTAGCAGAACTCGTGCGACGGCGAAATAATTAAGGTCCCACCCATATTGCTGCTGAGAACATCAGCCGGTCAAGCGCGGGAAAAGTGGAAATTCACGGAGTGCACTAGCGGTATGCCCTAAACAATTTTCACTGGGTGCTGTGGCATGATTGTTTTCCCAAACGCGGTGTGCGGAAACAATGAGTCGGCTATGTAGTTTTTTTCAACACGTCGTGCATCAAATACGGGCAGCAGTTTCGTTGTTCGATTACAAGGTGAAACGGCGCCGGCAGCTGAAAAGACAGAAAGCCGACGATCCGAACATCTATCCGCTTTGGTGATCCCGCCGCGAACGCGAGTAGTTATTGGCGGACCAGAAAAAAAGATTTCGCGGCGGCCAGTTACCGGAATCAGTTTTAGCGTTTGCGCCCTTTGGGCGAGGAGCTACAGATCCGACGCCGTGACCATTCGCTCCGGTTCGCGGCGAGGTTTTTCGCTTGGCTGCCAGGCATGTTCCCGCCAGAAGATTTGCAGCGCAGTCGACGTGCCATTGAAGATGTTGCGTTCGGCTTTGGTAACGTTCGCGATACTTTTCGGGTACGCTGATGTCGGAAGTTTGCACCTGCCGTCACCGCAGTACTGCCACATATGCCAGGCATTCCATGGCGAGGTGGCCCGCGGCTGGTTGCTGTAGTTCGCCAGCCATAGCCAGCAATTCCCCAGCACACTTGCCTGCGCTGTACCCAACCTCAGACTGTTCATATTCTGATGCATATAATATTCGCCAGAATAGATGCCCGGGTATTTCCCAGTCCGTTCACGAATCCGCTCGACGAACGCGACGGCTTGGTCGACACGCATCGTGCCGCCGGGGTAATGGCCATTCTTCTCGAAATCGAGCACCAGCAACATACGTGACGGCCGCGAGAGTGGGTCTGCCTGCGTCCAGGCGTTCGAGACCACGCTCAGGAAATGATCGGCTTGGCGGATAGGGTCGCTTGCATTGCCGTAATGATATGCACCCCAGAGCAACCCAGCCCGCGTGGCGGCCTGCTGCCGCTCGAAATATTTCGAGTCGATGTCGAACCGCGGATACGTTGCTTCATGGATGACTCCAAGAATTCCTTCGCTCTTCATAGCGACAAAATCCGGCTGGACTAGGTCGTAATGCGAGAGGTTGACGACGCTGTTCGAGGCCAAAGCAAAGATCGATGATGCATGCAGCAAAAATAAAAGACGCCAGATCGATCTCATCGCAGCAGGAGACAGCGGTGAACATATCGAACAAGCTGAGGATGCTGGCAAGAGGTTCTTTTAGTCAGCTCTTCAAACACCGAGCGTCTGATGCGGATCACGCGCAAATTTGAAGCCGACGACAGGTGCAGCGGGATCGACTTTTTTTGCGAGCGCGAGTACCTGAAAAGTTCGACCGAGCATTTCTGGATGCAGCAGCGTTTGCAATTCACGTTTTGATTTGGGCGAATCAGATAGAGGCGATTTACCCCAATCGTCCGCGGATAGTTTAGGTGAACCGCCCCCCCCAATTTCTGAGATGATCCCGGTAAGGAAATGATGCTGGTCGGTGAAGCCGACTAGGCGCAATCCATGCGTTTCGGCGCATTGGGCGATGCTCGTCCAGTTCACATGCGCGGTGATGTCCGCGTAGCCGATCCAATCGAATGGTGAATCAAGATGCCGATGTCGCGCGCGCACCTGAACGGTCACTTGAGATCTGGACTGCGCGCGCCCGTAATCGACCGTGACCACATAACCACGGTCCAATTTCGCCGCTACGTTCTCGACCCAATCCAGGGCCGCTTGGTTGAACTTTCCCGACTCGCGGAGCGGTTTCTCGACAAACACAAAGTTCTTGCCATCACAATCGACCAATTTTTCCGTGCCGCCGGCGATCAGTCGCACCGGCATGGCATCCAGTAATTCGTTGGAGAAATGAACTCCTATAAATGGTCCCAGCGCCTCGATTGAATCGTACCATTCGACCTTGTCGGCAAGCGATTGGAGAGTTTGCGATTGTCGATCTTGTAAGATTGAAAACGGCTCGACGATCCGGTAGCGCAAAGCCGCAAAGAAATTCGGCCACTGTTTGCGCGCCGATTCGAGAACATCGCGTGCAAATTCGCCGTGATGCGCGCCTTGCTCGACAACAACAAACTTATCCGGATTGCCGAGCCGTCCCCATATCTCGGCTAATTGCGCAGCCAGCAATTGCCCGAACAGTGGCCCGACGCTTACGTTGGTGAAGTAGTCGCCGTGCCGGCCAATGGCGCAACGGCCAGAGGAATAATATCCGTGCTCAGGATGATAGAGCGCCTGTTGCATGAACCAGGCAAATGAGACCGGCCCATGTTTTTCAATTTCAGCGCGAATCACTCTGATTAGCGCGAGATTTCCGTCCTGCGTGTTCAACGTCCAAGGCTCAACGTTTAATGCTCAATGTTCAACTTCTGTGCTCTGAATTGACGTTGGATGTTGGGCATTGAGGGTTGAGCGTTTCGCTCTTAAATTCTCCGGCTCTTGAGACCGTCCACGACATATCTGACGCCAGGCTACCGTTTCCGTCGCCCCTGGCATTCGCGGCCCGAATTTTATGTTCCGATCGCGTTGATTGCGGCGCTCGGCGTTGCCTTTGCTGTTTACATTTCCATTGTGGTCGCGAATCTCGAAGCCCAGGCGGCGAGGTTCAATCTGAACAAACTCGAACAAATGGAATCAGCGAGTGTGATTCTCGATCGCAACGGAAAAATCTTCGGCCAAATCTACGTCGAAAACCGGGAGACAGTACCGTACGATCAATTGCCCCGGGACCTTATCAACGCCGTTGTCGCAGTGGAAGACGCCAAATTTTATCAACATCATGGGTACGATTTACTCGGAATCATCCGCGCGGCTTTGAAGAATTTGACGGCCGGTCATGTCCGGCAGGGCGGCAGCACTATTACGCAGCAACTGGCGCGCAACAGTTTTTCGCTCAAGGAAAAAACGCTTCGCCGAAAGCTGCTCGAAATTTTTCTAGCCCGCCGGATCGAAGAGAACTTCGGCAAACAGAAAATCATGGAACTTTACCTGAACCGGATTTATTTCGGCGGCGGGCTCTACGGCGCGGAAGCGGCGGCGCGAGGTTACTTCGGCAAATCTGCGCGCGAAATGTCGCTGACGGAGTGCGCGACACTTGCCGGTTTAATCAAGAGCCCAAATAAATTATCTCCCTGGAGCGATGGCGCCGCTTCACGCGAAGCGCGCAATTATGTGCTCGATCGCATGCGCGATCTTGACTTCATCAGTCGTGAAAGATGTGCGAGCGCGCGAGCGGAAAAAATCGTCGTTGGTAGCCGGCAGAATGCGCAGGGGCAAAGCTACGCTGTCGATTACATCCGCCAGCAGGTCATCGCCGCCGTCGGGTGGGACCGGGCGAAGAACGAAGGCTTTCGCATTCACACCACAATCGACGTGGATCTTCAGAAGGTAGCCGAGGATTCTCTCCGCGCGAACCTCGAGCGGATCGAGAAGAATCCTGAGTACAATCATCAGACTTATGCCGAATACGCAGCCACTTTTCGAAAAGCGAAAGCGAACGGAGCGATGTCTGACCAGCCTGCGCCCGAGTATCTTCAGGGCGCGGTGATCGGACTGGATAATGAGACGGGCGACATTTTGGTCCTTGTCGGTGGGCGCGATTTCGAGCACAACCAGTACGACCGCGCGCTGCAAGCGAAACGGCCAGTTGGCACAGCGATGTTGCCGCTCGTTTATGCGGCTGCTTTTGAGAAAGGGATGTTCCCGGGATCGCTTGTGGAAGATTCGCCCCTCGATAATCGCGCAGTGATGATTGGCGGCACGACTGGTATCCTTGGTGAGTGGGGCCCAGAAAGCGCAGAGAATCGCTACGAAGGTCCAATAACCGCTAGGCAAGCACTGACGAAATCCAAAAATGGCGCAACCGTCCGTCTCGGCATGGACGCTGGCATCGATCCCGTGCTGCAGCTTTGCTCTGCGGCGGGCATTCAGTCTCTGCTTCGTCCTTATCCTGCAACATTTCTTGGCAGCAGCGAGATCACGCTGGCCGAGCTCGCGCTCGCCTACACGATTTTCCCAAATGGCGGCTGGCGTCCGAATGCATCGCACGTTTTGGAGCGGATAGAGGAAAAAGACGGAACACTCGTCTGGGATGCGAAGCGCGATCGCACGCGCAAAAACGTGATCAAACCTGAAACCGCGTACGAAGTGCATTCCTGTCTTGTCGATGCACTGCAATCGGGAACGGGGAGAGCCGCTTACACGCAATTTGGGCTACGAAAAATCCCAGCGGCAGGGAAAACCGGCACGGCCTACGATTTTACCGACGCGCTTTTCGCCGGATACGATTCCAACTTTACCTGCGCAGTTTGGACAGGCTTTGACAAGCCGCAGAAAATTTATCGTGGGGCGTTTGGGCGCGATCTCGCCCTGCCGGTGTGGATCGATATCATGAACGCCGCAGCACAGCATTATCCGCCGCGCGAAATTAGACAGTCGGTAAGCCTGAAGCAGGTGGAAATTTGTTCGCGATCCGGCTTGCTCGCGACCGACAAATGTTATGACGTCGTGAAAACGGGTAACGGCGATACTTTTCAACGACGTACGACTTACATGGAGATCGCCACAGCTGCGCAGATGCCCACTGAGCCGTGCAACGTCCATGGCGAACCGCGTGCTCGTCTCGCGCGTGACCTTCCGGCTAGCGATTTGCCGCGTGCGGAATTGGCTGTCGATCTGAGTAGAGTCACGCCAGTCGTCCTGAAAGGCCCGACGTTGTTGGCTGACAAAGACCCATACAACTCACTCAAACCAACCTTGAAACCGGAGCCGACGCCGGAAGCAAAAAAGGAGACAGCCGAAAACGAAAAGATCGACAATGCGATAGACGCCAGCCGGGCAACACCGACTTCGGGAGGAGCGGCTGACCTTAATCGCCCGCCTGCAACTATTACGAAATCCGGAGGCGAGTCATCCAATCAAACAACAGAGGTCATTCCGATCAGGAAAGCGATCTCGGTCCAGCCGCAGGAAAAACCCGTCGAGATTCGACGCGCGGTTCCCCGGGCGATACCCGTTAAACCGCTCGACCAAGAAAGTGTAGACGAAACGCTTTTGAAATCGGCAACGCCGCGTCCAGGTGATCCTAGCAACTAAGCGATGGCGTTGGAAGTCGCGAGCGATTTTAAGTTAACTGTTCTTAATCCGAGCGGTCGCGATCCGGAACAGCATTTCAGCGAAACAATCGAGCCGGGCGCAGGAGAACATCCGCCGATCAATTTTCACGCTTACGCGGCATGCACGCGCGGCGCTTTCCATTACGATGTCCGACGCGCGATCGCGGAAGGAACACCGGTTCTTCTTCTGTTGCGCGGAGAGTTCAGAGCTTCAGAGCGCGCGTTAGGCCAACTAAAAAAACACGGTCGCATTGTCGCCGTTTCTTTAAAGGAAACCGGTCTGCATCAGATCGCCCAGCAGTTATGCGATCGCGCGAAGCTGTCTCGTTTCATGAACATTCTGGGACAAGCTGATGGATGCATCGCCACGACGCCAGAAGCCGCGGAAATCTATCAGCGCGCCCGTTGGAACCATGATCCAGCCACCGTTGCGTTTGTCCCAACGCCTTACCCAGTGGAAGACTCGCGATGGGACTTTTCGGTGCCGCCCGATGAGCGATCGGGGATTTTCGTGGGGACGCGCGAATGGGATGTGCCTTCCCGCAACCATTTCGCGGCGCTATTGGTCGCGCGGCAACTCTGTGAAGCAACGGGCGAGCCGGTCACCGTCCTCAATCTGGATGGATACAAAGCGCGGCGACTGCTTTGGGAGCTAAAATTTCCGGAGGGAAAATTTCGCGTTATCGAGGACGAAAAATCGTATCCGGATTACGTGCGCATGGTGGCCAGGCACAAGATCATTTTGCAACTGGACCGAAGTCACGTGCCCGGCCAGGTCGCGGGCGATGCACTACTCGCCCGCACTGTTTGCGTCGGCGGCGATGGCGCGATTGAGAGAACTGCATTCCCAAAAACTTGTGGCGAGGGGCGGAGCTTTAGTGAGATCGCTTCCGTCGCGCTCAATTTGTTGAAAAATGCGGAATCGCGTGGCGCGATCGTCGCCCAATCGCAAGGAATCGCACTGGAGCGGCTCTCCTTTCAAGCAATCCGTTCACAATTGGCAGAATTTTTCGCCCGCTTTGTGCGGAAGTAGCGCGGCCATCCCCGGCTGCGTCCGGAGCTGCGGCGCGGATGGTGAGTAACAATCAGTAAAGCCGCGATTGGTAGAGGCGTTGGTGTCAAATGCCTGATCAATGGTTCGGTAGTTGGCATAAGCACCGCTATAACAATCTGAGATAAACATTTTCCAGCTGGCGTGCTTGCTCATTGAGATTGAAATTTTTGTGGACGAATTCGGCCCCGTTACGAGCGATTCGCGATAGAAAATCGGGATCTTGCGCCGCGTCGAGCAACGCGCGGGCCAGCTGTTCATGACTATGCTCTGGCACGAGCACGCCGCTCACGCCGTTCTCGATCGCTTCGGGGATCCCGCCATGCTGCGTGGCGAACACCGGCATCCCGGTCGCCATTGCTTCCAACATTGAATTTGGAATGCCTTCTTGATTTCCGTCGGGGCCGGTCTCGCTCGGATGCAGAAAAATGTGCGACGCATGATAGAGATCGCGCAATTGCACCTGCGAAATGAAACCAGGAAACGAAACATGGTGCTCGACCTTGAGTTCGCGCGCCAAGTCCCGAAGTCGATCGAGCAACAGCCCTTCACCGGCGATTGTTAGCTTAGCGTTCGGATACCGCTTCTGAAAACTTGCGAAAGCGCGAAGCGTGACCGGCAACCCCTTCTTCTCGACCAAACGGCCCGCTTGCACAAATTTCCATTCGCTCGCCGCGGCGACGAAATTGCGTTCGCGAAAGGGAAATTCCTCCAGCGGAATACCGGTGCGCTGGGTTTCGATCTTGTTTTGGTTGCCACCAAGATCGACAACTGCGCGGCGCAACGATTCCGAGCGCACAAGAACAAGCTTGACCGCATCGAGCATCTGTCGCGTGGCTTCTTGATACGCCGGCTTGTGCATGTCCACGATCACATCTGCGCCGTGGAAGGAAACAATCGAAGGCTGCCACGCACGAATCAGCGGCAGAAGATGGACAGCGATTTGACCAAAATAGATATGCAAGAGCCGGGCGTTTCTTTTTTTCAGCATGCTTGTTAGCGCGCTTAATTCCCCTGGTGAAATCTGCCATGGCTTATCGCGCAACTGACGAAACCAGAAGCGCCGCAGAAAATGCAGCGCCGGTTTTGGAACGATATCGATCTTATCGAATGGAAACCGGTCCGCGTTTTCGCGTTTCTGCGCAACGACCACAGGCGAGACGCGCTCAAGTGCGGTGATTTGCCGGTAGATGTGCAACATCTCCGGTTTCAGAAACGTCGCGCAATAGCATGCGACGACCGGGCTATCGGATTTCGGATTTATCAGAAGATGATTTCGAAAAATTTAATGCCCTTCCATTTCCCGGGGTTGTCGGGATCGAATGCTGTGCTTTCCACCCAGGTGCCATATCGTGGCGGTGCCCACGGATTGATCATCTGTAACGGGTTACGCGCGTCGCTAAATGCGCGCGGAATTACTCCCTGCACTTCGGGGTGCGCTATCATCGGCGGCGGCGTAGGCATTGGTCTTACCGGTTGCTGCGGGCCGATCGGCGCCCGGAATGTTTGAGCCGAAGCAGTTGTAACCAGCGCGGCCAGGATCGCGATCATTAATGTCTTCATGTTTTTCCTTTCCAACGGGCGTGCAAATTCTTGCCCCTCATCACGCCTGCCCACATTATATAGTTCGATGGACTACCTTGAAAAGGCCAGACGTGTCCTGGAGATAGAAATTTTTGAGCTCAAGCGGTTCCGGGAGCGGTTGGGCGAAAATTTCTCGCGTGCTGTCGAACTGATCCGGGAAACTGTGGACGCGCGCGGAAAAGTGGTCGTGCTCGGCGTGGGAAAATCCGGGCACATCGGCGCGAAAATCGCCGCCACGCTTACCAGCACCGGCTCGCCGGCCGTGGTGCTCGATTCTTCCAACGCGTTGCACGGCGATCTCGGCATGATCGCCGACGGCGACGTCGTGCTTGCGTTAAGCGCGAGCGGCGAAACGGAGGAATTGCTCCGGGTTCTGCCGGCTATCGCGCGGTTCCAAGTAAGGATCATCGCGATGTGCGGCAATCCGAAATCGACCCTCGCTCAAAACGCTCATCTCTTTCTGGATGTAAACGTCGAACAGGAAGCTTGTCCGCTGAATCTGGCCCCGACCTCGAGCACGACGGTGATGCTGGCCCTGGGCGACGCGTTAGCCATGGTTCTCCTAGAGGCGCGCGGGTTTAACAAGGAAGATTTTGCGAAGTTTCATCCCGGCGGAACGATTGGCCGTAGCCTGCTCATGCGGGTGCATCAAATCATGCGACCCCGGGAAGCGATGGCCATCGTCTCCACCAATACACCGATCCGCGACGTGCTCAGGGTCATGACTAGCGTTCGCGCTGGCGCGGCGGTCGTTATCGGCGAAGATCGACAATTAGTCGGCATATTCACGCATGGCGATTTCGTCCGGCATTTTCAAACCGATTCCAAAATCGGCGAACGACTCGTAGCAGACCTGATGACATTAAATCCCGTGACCGTGCACAAAGACAAACTGGCGGTCGAGGTTTTGAATCTGCTGGATCGCCATCGCATCGACGACCTTGTCGTGATCGATGATGACAATGTGCCTGTGGGCGTCGTCGATTCGCAGGACCTCACGCGCTTGAAGTTGCTCTAACCGCGTGTAACGTCCGCGCTCCCATGATCCCAGCTAACGATCTTCGCAGAGGAATGGCCATCAAATACAATGGCAACCCCGCCATTGTGCTCGAGGTGCATCATCGTACGCCGGGGAACTTGCGCGCGTTTGTCCAGGCAATCATTCGTTACATCAACACAGGCAAAAGCGCTGATGTCCGTTTCGGATCGACGGACAAAGTGGAGTTGGTCCAGATCGAGCGAAAAACGCTCGAGTTCAGTTACAAAGACCGGAACGGATATCATTTCATGGACCCGGACACGTACGACACGATCACGTTGCAGGAAAATTTGATCGGCGGCGCCAGCGATTACCTGGTCGAAAATCTCGCTGTCCAGGTGATCTACGCCGAGGGCAGACCGGTGCAGGTTGAGTTGCCGGCGTCCGTCAGCCTGAAAGTGACCGAATCTCCGGAAGGCGTTCGCGGCGACACCGCCAGCAACGTCACGAAACCGGCCACGCTCGAGACTGGAAAGAAAATCAACGTCCCTCTCTTCATTAAGGAAGGCGAAACGATCAAGATCGACACCCGCACCGGCGCTTACATGGGGCGCGCATGATTCTGTAACTCTGGGGAGATCCGCGCCATATTCGCTTAATCCGCAGTTCTGCCTTGCTTTTGTCTGTGTAAATCTGCGTAATCTGCGGCAACCTTGGCTGCAACGAAGCGAAGATCGAAAAGCAATCGCGCAAAGCGCAAATCCGAACGCGGCCGGAAAGTTGTCCAAAGTGTTGCGCGCGGGACAGCGAGAAGCTTCGTCGCTCCGCTCGAGTCGCTCACTGTACCTACTCGCTGGGTGAAATTTATCGTCGCGATTTTTCTGCTGCCGATCTGCGCCGTTCTTACTCAGACATTTTTCACTGTCTTTGCGCGCGCAACCATGACGCAACGACTGTGGGCAGGCGAAGAATTTTGGTTCTTCTCGTTGGGAGCGGTGCTGTGGCTCATCGCCTTCTTCGGCCTGCCGCGCCCAATCGTCATTTATGTCCTCGGACACGAGCTCACACATGCGCTTTGGGTTTGGCTAATGGGCGGACGCGTCAGCGGGTTTCGCGTCGGTCGCGACGGCGGCCACGTCGTCACGAACCGGAACAATTTTTGGATCGGGCTGGCACCCTATTTTTTCCCGCTCTACAGCATTCTGGCGATCGCCGCGTACGGCGTGCTCAGCTTTTTTCTAAACGTGCAGCCGTATGGCCGACTGCTTTATGCCGTGATCGGCGCGACCTGGGCATTCCATTTCACGTTCACCTGCTGGATGATCCCGAAAAATCAGACTGATCTGAGCGAGCAAGGCACATTTTTTTCGTTGATCGTGATCTACCTCATGAACTTCCTGTTGCTCAGCGTGATGCTCATCCTCGCCTCACCACAAATCACGTTCGCGGGCTTCGGCGCGAATTTGCTGACCAATCTGAGCAATTTTTCGAACTGGCTCGTCGATCTTTTCCAAGAATTCGTGCAGCGCCATTAGCATTGGCTTTCGTCTTTGGCGGGGCTCACTGAGCCGTGACTGCAGCAGAGACCGCGCTTGCCTGAGTTGGTGTCGTCATCTCCCGAAGCTTCGCGATAACTTTCGGAACCATTTCGATCGCGCGATCGATTTGCGCGTCGGTGTTGAATCGGCTGAACGAAAACCGCAGGCTGCGCCGCGCGCGGTCTCCGATCGAGTCCATTGCCCGGAGCACATGCGACGCCTCCTGCGAACCGGTGCGACACGCCGATCCCGCTGAGCAACAAATACGATGTCGATCTAGCAGGAGAAGCGCCGCCGGCGACTCGATTCCCTCGAATGAAAAGCTCGACGTGTTTGGAACTCGCGCTGCCCGCGCGCCGTTGACAGACGCGCCGCTTACCCTTTCGAGAATCGCTTTCTCAAATCGGTCGCGCATCGAACGAATATGCGTTTTGCCTTCTGTCAGATATTCGAGAGCGCGCTCGGCTGCTTTTCCCAGCCCGACAATCGACGCGACATTTTCCGTTCCGCCCCGGCGTCCGTCTTCCTGGCCGCCGCCGGCGATCAATGGGTGAAAACGTGTTCCGCGACGGACATAAAGCGCGCCGACGCCCTTCGGTCCATGAAATTTGTGCGCGGAAAGGGAAAGAAAATTGATCGCGGTATCGCGAACACCAATCGGGATTTTCCCGACGGCTTGCACGGCGTCTGTGTGAAAGAGCACGCCTTTGTCCCGGCAGAGTTCAGCGATTTTCTCCACCGGAAATAGCACGCCGGTCTCGTTATTTGCCCACATCATCGAGACCAGTGCCGTTTCCGGGCGAATGGCCGCTTCCAATTCGCCAAGATCGACACGGCCATCTTGATCCACGCCGAGAAATGTCACGTCGCACCCTTTTTTCAAGAGATCTTGGCACGGTCGCAGCACGGCGCTGTGTTCGACGGCGCTGGTCACGATATGTCCACCATGGCGGATTCGTCCAGTGGCGAATTTGCCGTGCGGTTCAAATTGCAGCACCGAGTTGATGACCGCGTTATTCGATTCCGTCCCACAGCTGGTGAACACAATTTCCGGCGGCTCGCATCCCAGCAACGCCGCCAGTCGCTCCCGGGCAAGATCGACAGCTTCTCGCGCTTTCGCGGCAAAGGCGTAGCCGCTCGAAGGGTTGCCGTAACATTCCCTCAAAAACGGGAGCATTTCCTCGATCACCGCCGGGTCGAGCGGCGTGGTCGCATTGTTATCGAGATAAATGATTTCGCTGTCAGTCATGACCATCAATTGTAGAGACAGCGCCGCCCGCTGCAATCTCCGCGTTCGCAGAGAACATCATTTTGGCGACTACTAATTCTGTCTAGATCGCGTCGTAGTAATATTTCTCGATCACGTTGCCCGTTTCATCGTAAATGCGAATCACGGCATTGTGTGAGCGACTGCGAAGCTTTGCGTAGTTGATCGCATTGTTGTTTTCCGATCAAAGGACGCGCATGGCCATCGGCTGGTTCGATATTATTCTCGGATTGTGAAACGGTCGCCGCACACAATTGTCATCTGGTTGTCGATCTTCACTCTGTTTACCGCGACTGATGTGGCGGAAGCCGGGCCCTTCCGAGACTTTTTTAGAGCGCTACGTAGCGCGACCGCGCATCCAGGCCAGAAGCAGCGATCGCACCGGAGCAGTCGTAAGCATAATGAAGCTCCGCCGAGCGATGCTTCGAATAGTGAGACTTCGGGCAGCCCAGTCACTGCGCCTCCGGATGAGCATAATGTCCGTGTGGCGAAGTCAACCGCGGAGGCGAAACAAGGAAAGAGCGATCTCCCCTATGGAATTCCCGTGCCGGGCAAACAAGGCTTAGTTACCAGCCCGTTCTCACGAGACACCGGTTACATCGATGTCCGCGGTTTTCCGCCTGGAACCGAAGTAAAAGATCCTTACACAGGCAAGATTTTTCTTACGCCGTAAAGCCGCGCTAACGGCCCGCCGCGCATGAAGTATCGGGAAATAATCGCCGACAATCTCAGCAAAGCCGGTTGGAGTTGGGGCTGCGTCTCAACCGTGGATTGTAACGGGCGAACAATGTTCCTCGATGCCTCTTGCGCCGCTGTATACGTGATCCCGCTATCATACATAAAGCGACTACGAAGAAAGTCGCTGGCCCAAGAGCGAACTTCTGCGCAATATCCAATTTCATACTCTCGAAAGATCGCTAAGTTTGGATTTTTAACACGTAATTATTTGCTTCGGATTGCTACTGAAAATCCTAAGCACAGATTAGACACGGTGTCGAACCGTTTCGCGGTACGCTGACAATCTCAGCAAAGCGGGTTAGAGTTGGGCCATTCTGATCGCAGTCGTCTTTACGAGCGCTGCAACGTGGAAGAAGACACACCACGCCTAAGCTCTGTGAGCGTGACCAGCTGATATTCCACATCGCGGATTCATCGTGGCGAATTGGAACACTTCCAGCTAATCTCTCGCGCATGACTTCGATCTGGCAGCTGGCGAACGCACAATTGCGCGATCTCAACGTTTACGAGCCAGGAAAACCGATCGAAGAAACAGCGCGCGAACTCGGTGTCGAACCAGGCGCAATCGTCAAGCTGGCCTCAAACGAGAATCCGTTGGGGCCTTCGGCCAAAGCAATTCAAGCGATGCGCGTTGCTTTGGAAAATGCGCACCTCTATCCGGATGGCGGCGGATTTTACTTGCGCAAAGCCGTTGCGGCGAAGCTCGGTCTCGCTCCGGAGAACATTATTCTCGGCAACGGCTCAAATGAGGTGATCGAATTTCTCGGCCACGCGTTTCTGAATCCAGGTGGTGACGTGGTCACCTCGCAGTATGCGTTTATTGTTTATAAACTGCTCGCGACCTGTTTCGGCACGCGCACCATCGAAGTGCCGAGCCCCGATTATCAACAGGACCTCGACGGGATGCTGCATGCAATTACGCCGAAAACGCGGCTGATTTTCGTCCCCAATCCGAATAATCCGACCGGCACGCTGATCTCGCAGCGCAAGATCGACAGCTTCATGTCGCGCGTCCCTGAAAACATTATCGTGGTTTTCGACGAAGCGTATTTTGAATTCCTCGATGATCCGCCCGACACGCTGCGATACGTTCGCGAAGGCCGGCACGTCGTGGTGCTACGTACGTTTTCGAAAATTCATGGACTCGCCGGTCTGCGCATTGGCTATGGTGTCGCGCCGCCCGATTTGGTCGAAGTCCTTCATAAAACTCGGCAACCATTCAATGTGAACAGTATCGCTCACGCTGGCGCGCTGGCGGCCTTGAATGACGAGGCGCATCAGCGCGAGACGAAACGCGTTGTGGATCAAGGCCGCGCTTATTTACAGGAGAAATTCGCCGAAATGAAAATCCAGTTCGTAGCCGGCGTGGCAAATTTTGTGATGGTGAATGTCGGCGATGGGCCTGCGGTTTTCGAGGAACTGCTGAAACGGAAGATCATCGTGCGTCAGCTGAACGGCTACGGATTACCCGAATGGGTCCGCATATCGGTGGGCACGATGGAGGGAAATGAGAAATGCATCGCGGCGCTGCGTGATGCGAAACCCGATCAATAAGCACCAGGAAACCTCGGTCGGAAAGCGGCGCAGCCGAATTTGGCAACCGAAGTGGTTGCCCTACAATTGACGTTGATATGACGGCCTCGGACACTATTGCCGCGATTTCCACGCCTCCGGGCGAAGGCGCGATCGCGCTCGTGCGCGTATCCGGCGCGAATGCGATTGGTGTCGCCGGCAAAATTTTCCGCGGCAAAGAAAAGCCGTCGCGTTTTGCGTCGCATGTTCAGCATTTCGGAGAAATTTTCGATGGAGCACACCGATTGATCGATCAAGTGGTGCTTTCGGTGCATCGTGCGCCCTCCAGTTACACTGGAGAAGATTTGGTTGAGATCAGTTGCCACGGCGGGACGCTGGTGTCGGCAAAAGTGCTTGAAGCTTGCCTGCGTGCGGGGGCGCGCGCGGCGCGGCCGGGCGAGTTCACGGAGCGCGCATTTCTCAACGGCAAAATGGATCTCACTCAAGCCGAAGCCGTCATCGATCTGATCCGAGCCAAGACCGATCTCGCATTGCGCTCGGCCACCGAACAACTCGAAGGCAGGCTCGGCGAAAAGATCAGGAAAATCTGCGACGAACTGGTTGCATTACTCGCACACATCCAAGCATCCATCGATTTTCCCGAGGAAGGAATCGCGCCGGATGAAGGCGAAAGGTTGCGTGCGCGGCACGATTTTATTCGCGAGGAAATCGACTCATTACTGGCCACCGCCGACCAGGGCCGGATCCTGCGCGAAGGTGTGCGCGTGGTGATTTACGGAGCGACGAATGCGGGCAAATCGAGCTTGCTCAATCGGCTTCTCGGCTACGACCGGGTGATCGTCAGCGATACGCACGGCACTACTCGCGACACTATCGAAGAGACAGTCAACCTGGACGGTGTGCCAATCCGGTTACTTGATACCGCCGGTCTGCGACCCTTGGCGAATGGCATCGAACGCGAAGGAATGGCGCGTACCGAAAAATCATTGCAACTAGCTGACCTGCGTCTTCACATAGCAGATCGCAACGCACCGAAGCCACCGTACTTCGAGGAGTGGATCGTCGACGCCAATGAAATTGTCATCTTAAACAAAAGCGATCTGCGTGAAAACGATGACTGGAAAAATTTCGATGCCCTGCGGATTTCATGTCTCACTGGGGAAGGTCTGCTGGAATTGCAAAAGCAAATTCTGGCGCGCATAACCGAACAAAATCTGCGACCGGAAAGTCCAGTTGCCATTAATACACGCCATCGCGATTGCTTGCGTCGCGCGCTGGAATCGTGCGATCAGGCGCGGGCCGGAATGGACCAGGGGCTATCGTCCGAATATATCGCGGTCGATCTGAACGAGGCATTGCGCGCAGTCGGAGAGGTGATCGGAGGAGTGGACGTGGAGCAAATTCTCGATTCGGTTTTCAGCCAATTTTGCATCGGCAAATGAAAGCTGTTAGGGCGTCCGGCTCGGTCGGACGGGCGCGCTGGAGTCGCATCGGCATCCTACCGATGGAGACACTGGCTGGGAGCCAATGCTACTACCGAGCACGAGCATGAGTACGAGGAAACAACGATGAAGAACGGCTACGAGCGATTCGTGAGGCCGTTTCTCTTTTCGCTCGAACCGGAGGCGGCGCACGATCTGACGACCGCTCTGCTCCGTGGCGCATCGTATGTCAATCCTGCGCTGCACGCGCTGAAAGTTTTTCAGCCACCGCCGAAGCCAAGAACTTTGTTTGGGTTAAATTTTCCGAACCCGATAGGTCTTGCGGCCGGATTCGACAAAAACGGCGTCGCACTCCGGGCGTGGGAAGCGCTCGGATTTGGTTTCATCGAGATCGGAACCGTCACCGCCAAAAGGCAACCAGGAAATCCCAAGCCGCGCATCTTTCGTCTGCCGAAGCAACAAGCCCTGATTAATCGTCTCGGTTTTAACAACGACGGCACTGATGCGATTGCCGAGCGACTGCGCAGACTGCGAAAGAGCGGGCGTTGGCCGACGGTTCCGATTGGGATCAACATTGGCAAATCGAGGGTCACGCCGCTGGAAGAAGCGACACAGGATTATCTCTATTCGTTTCGATTGCTTCGCGAATTTGCTGATTACATCACGCTCAATGTCAGCTCACCAAACACGCCCGGCTTGCGCGAGTTGCAGGAACCCGCGGCGCTGGCAAAGCTGCTGCGCGCAATTCGAGACGAGAACTCCGGCAGGCACGGGCCGACGCCGGTGCTCGTGAAAATTGCGCCAGACCTTTCCTCTACTCAACTCGAAGCAATCATAGCGACCTGCGAACAGAATGAAGTTGCGGGGATTATCGCTACGAACACAACGCTCGATCATTCCTCAATTCCGCCTGCCGTGGATCGCGACGGTGGTTTGAGCGGCGCGCCGTTGCGGGAAAAATCCACTGCGCTCATCCGCAGTATCGCCGCAATATCCACCATTGCCGTGATCGCTTCCGGCGGCATTTGCGATGCAAAATCCGCGCTCGAAAAATTTGAGGCGGGGGCGCGCCTTCTTCAGGTTTACACAGGTTACATCTATCGCGGCCCGCGACTACTTCGCGAAATCATGGAAGCTATTCCATAAGAAATGACGAAGCATGAATGACGACTAGCTGAGCGTGTAAATAGCCTTTATCATTCGAGCTTTGTCATTGCTTCGTCATTCATCCGTTTGGCATTCGTCATTACGAACCTCGCATTAACTTCAATGATCTTGCTCGACCCAAGCTTTTTGATTTCATGATTAGCATGGAAATCCAACTCACATGGTTCGGCCACGCGGCATTTAAGATTACCACTTCGAGTGGCAAGGTATTGCTAATCGATCCGTGGCTAACAAATCCGGTTTTCGCGCGCGGCAAAGAGGAGCTGGCCGCGCTTGATCGTGTCGATCTTATTTTGCTTACGCACGGGCATTCCGATCACGTCGGCGATGCAGTGGAGATCGGGAAGCGCACGGGCGCGAACCTTGTTGCGAACTTCGATCTGAGCGCAGCGATGGTTTCGTCGCTCGGTTACCCACAAGCGCAGGCCGGCAACGAGACAACGGGACATATCGGCGGCCATCTCTCGCTGCTCGATGGTGAAGTGACAGTGACGTTCGTCCCAGCGTGGCACGGTTCGTCGATTCAAAGGGAGGAGAATGCGCCCCCGGTTTATGCCGGCACCCCTACCGGATTGATCGTCGCGCTGCGCGATGGCCCGACGAGTTATCACACCGGCGACACAGATTTGTTTTCCGACATGGCGCTGGTGCGTCGATTTAACAAGATCGACATCATGCTCGTCTGCATAGGCGACCATTTTACCATGGGACCAGCCCGCGCCGCTGAAGCGGTGAAACTGGTTAAGCCAACAACAGTGATCCCGATGCACTACGGAACATTTCCGGTGCTAACTGGAACCCCCGAAGCGTTCGATCACGAGCTTAAACAGCGGAAAGTGAAAGCCAAACTGCGGGTCATGAATATCGGTCAGGCAATCGCGCTCCCGCGCTGACGCGCTCCACGACGGCAATACGGCCATCATCAGCAAGGAAGTCGAATAGAGGGGAACAATGCCAATTCGGGAAGATGGAACAAGTTTGGCAGAGCGACTTATACCGCTTGTACCGCAGGCTCTCACCAACGCCGCGGCGACATTCGTCGATTCTTTAAAGATCAGCTCTACCTCCGAGAAGGTCCGTCGCGGACGAAGAGTCGTGATCAAGCGCCGCCACGTTTACAGCGAGCAATTGGCAGAGCTAGCAAATTTATACTTTCGCATGTCAAGCATACCGGTCCGTTTTTGGAGTAAGACCAAAGACTGGCAGCGCTGGGAAGTGAAGTGTTTTAGAAAGCTGAACGGCGATCGATTTCGCGCTTTCAATTCAGGCGCAAAGACAGTTTGTATCGACAAGTTGCCGGGTCAAAGGCTGTGGGATCACATGAATCGTGGCACACTGACTCGGCGGATGCTGGAAGCAGCGGCCCGCGAATATTGTCGGGCTCATCAACTCTGGAGCGATGAGTTTGCTGGGGGGTGGTCTCACGGCGACGCGAGCATGGCGAACGTTATGTACAACGAGAAGACTGGCCGCGCGCGGCTGATCGACTTTGAACTTATCCATGAGAACTCGTTACCGACGAAATCACGGCAAGCTGACGATTTGCTCGTGTTCCTGTTGGACCTCATTAGCGTAGTTCCGACCCGGCAATGGCTGCCTTTCGCGCTTTACTTTTTGAACGCTTACGAGAATGCGGGCGTGATTGCCGCTTTGGAAAATCAATTGGCGCTTCCCAATGGCATGGCCTGGATTTGGTGGGGTGTCCGCACTAGCTTCGCCAATCCTGCAAGAGTAAAGAGGCGTCTGGCAAAACTCCGGCACGTAATCGCCAACCTGGCGCATCATCGAGCCATTGCTGCCACGCGCGCACGCAAGAGGCGGCGCGCTTCAATCACCTGCCAGGAAATAAGCCCCGGAATGCCAAGCGCGAGTTCCCGCACTCTCGCGATCAGCGAGATCGCAAAAGCCGCATCCCCCGGAATCCCCAGGAGGTTGCCAACAAAGAGATAACCGCCTTCCTGCACGCCCAACCCCCCGGGAACCGCAAAGGCGGCCGAACGAATCGTCAGGACCATGCTTTGCAAAATCAGCGCGTTAACGAACGTTGCGTGAAGGTTGAGCGCATAAAGTGCGATCCAAATTTCGCCTGAACCACCGATCAGCGAAATAGATGTCCACACGCAACACATTACGAGTGCATGCCGCCGAGCGTAAAGCGTGCGAACCGTACGATCGAGCGTCTCGCCGCTCTGCACCAGAGAGTGCCATTCCGGCGAATTCGCCAAACGTGCTATTGTGCGGGCGAGAAAACGGAACATTCCTAGCCGTTGCACGAAATAGAAACCCGCAACACCAAGAACGCCGATTAATGTTCCCACTAAGGTTGGACGAACGAAATTTTTCTGTCCAGTTACATCGACAAGTAGCGCCACACCGAGCACGGTAAATCCGGCCTGCGTCAAAACTCCCAGAGTGATGTCCACGAGCACAGTCCCGGCCGCGACCGGCATCGGCGCACCATTGATTGCAGCCAACCGCGCTCGGATGATGTCTCCGCCAACCGCGGCAGAAGGAACGAGTGTGCTGACCGACTCACCGATCCAACGTATCCAAAGCAGCTTCCGTAAAGGTAGGCGATCGGGTTTTGGGAAAAGAACCTGCCACGCAATTGCATCGAGGACGACTGGCACTACGAAGTGATAAATCACTACTGCGGCAATAGCCCAGCCCGCAGCAGCGAAAGCCATGACAACCTGCGAGGCACCCTGGCGAATCAACAGGAAAGTAAAGAGTGCGGCCCCGGCAAGGCCGAGCGACCATACAGTTATCTGAACCTTGCCCGGCGCTTTCATTGTGTTCGAGAGCAATTCGAACGCACGCGAGAAAATGCGCCTACGTCAGCACGAATAGCAAATCGCCGACGTGTCGCGAGCGAACCTTAGCTACCCTGAGAGATTCGCACCGGTTGCGCGGTTTGCTCCACGGGCACAAGGACGGCCTCACCACCATTGGGCAGCGGGATAACGACCTGAGAGCGCACGCTCTTTCGCCGAATAGGCTTGCTCGCGATTAAGCACAAAGCTAACCAAGTAATTCCAAAGACGATCGCCGCGAGAACGTCGGTCAAAAAATGTGCGCCCAAAGCAATCCGGCTGAATCCTACCAAGGCAACCAGCAATACTGCGCTGAAAACGGTCAGTCTCCGCCAGTGCCGTACTTTCATCCCGGGCAGGATAAAAAGCAGGAGTTGCCCATAAAGCAGAGTCGCTCCAATCGTGTGGCCACTGGCAAAACTGTAACCCGACCAATCCACAAACGGGCCGTCAACGAACGGGCGATGCCGATGAACAAGCACCTTCACCAGCTCATTAAGCAGCATGCCGCCTGGAACAGCCACAATCAGAGTGACGAGAGAAGGCCACGATCGTTTCCAGACGAAAAACAATACCACGAAAAACAGAATAATACCGATCCACTCGCTCGAACCAAAATCGGTGAACGCCCGCAGGACGGTCACAAATGTGCGGGTCAGGTGCGCGTGGAACCATGTCGCGAGCCCGTGATCGGTTTCCGCAAGGGGATTGACTATGGCGAAGATCACGGAATTGGTTGGCGATGTAAGACCAAGGTCCAATAGGATTGGACACAATATAGGCGGCAGTGTATCCCGGATCGCCCGTCAGTCAATCTCTATTTTTTCCAAAAAATTTGACCCTTGAATGACCGGCTAATCGCCGCGAATCGGCTATTCCGAAAATATTCCTTGCTAAAATATTTTCCCTCCGATACACGGATATCGCCCGCTCATCCGATTAGTTCATGTCCGAATCGCCTTAACCTATGAAAAACATCCAAGCGTTTTTCGTCTTTCTGTTCCTTGCTGCGGTAACCTCAGCTTTCGCCGGGCCGCCGACCATCGAGGCGCAACCCGCGCCAACGCCAGCGGAAGAAAATCACCTTAATCTGTTCGATTATGAGATGGACTACACGTTCAAGAGCAATTTCTACGACGTCCACGGCGATTTTGGTAACGGCAGCTCGCTCTATAATGATTTTAGTTACTCGCATCGCTTCCTCGTCACCGGTAAGTGGTATTTCCGGGCAGGAGTTGAATACGAGCGATTTGATTTCGGCGGCACCGATAATGGTTTGCCCGATCATCTCCAAACCGCGCACGCTCTACTGGCGTTTGAATATGTGGTGCACGATCATGCGGGCGCGGGTATCGAGATTGATCCAGGAGTCTATTTCCAAAATAACCCCGACAATGCGTTCGATATACCAGCCAAGGCGTTCGTCACGTTTCCGCTAATAAAAGACAAAATCTTTGCCGTGGTCGGCGTGGGCTTCGCGATTAACCAGAATCCGATCGTCGCTCCCGGCGGTGGTATCATCTGGCTTTTCACAGACCACTTGCGTCTGGAAGGCGTCTTCCCAAAACCTGCTTTGGTTTATAATCCCAATGATAATTGGGAATTTCGCATCTTTGGAAATTTGTTTTACGAAAGTTATCGCACCGAGGATGTCATAACGCCAGAAAGGAAGCTGCAAGTACACGACGCATGGGTTCAGTACAGCGAGGATCGTGCTGGGATACAGGCGACCTATTCTGGCCTCAAGCCGTTTGACGTCTCGCTAGGAGGCGGCGTCACCGTTAGACGCGACTTCGATTTCTTTCGGGCTGAAGCGAGTGCCAAAACGAGGCCTGCACCGTTCGTCAAGTTCGAGGTCGAAGCGAAATTTTAAGGGAAGATTTCGTCGAGCTTTCGCGCGATTGATTGCGGGCCGCGAACTTTTAATCGCCCGGTCATATAAGCCCACGTCCCTTTAAGTTTGCCGTTCGACATCGCGACCCAATCTTTATCGCTGGTGATAAAGGTCACGCTCGGATTGTCGATCTTCCCTTTTCCCATCTTGAATGTCCCATCATTGACGTCGATCCACCATTCGCCCCCCTGCGTCCCGCTGAGCTCCCATTGATAGCGCGCATGCACTCCCTTTGCCTTGTCAGCCTTGAAACTCTCGCGCATCCCGTCGAACACCTGTTGCGGCGTCGAGGCATCGCCCTCGTTCGACGCCGCATTGCCAGCGCTTAGACTTACCGCCAGGAGGACAGTCACCGTTGTTAGACAGAAGCGCATACGTTCTTTCATCATTTATTTCTAAATCAAAAATCGATCCTCCGAGTCAAATCGGCTGTCTCATCGCTAGAGATGCCCGCCGACCGCGTCTACAGTATGTGAAAAGCGCTTGTGCGCGCGGCGGTTCTCCGGCAGTTTCGTTGCAACATGGCAGCAGACCGCAAGCTCGGTTGTCTCAGCATTTTTTTGTTCGTCGCGCTTTGCGTCAGTCTGTTCGTTAACTTTATGCTGCTGATGACCGCGCTGCAGCGGTTTGGCGGCGTGCGGGAGATCGAACCGATCCCGCGATTTCGCGAAGTCCTAGTTCAGAAAGGTGGCCGCGGGATCACCGACAAAGTGGTTCTCATCACGATGCGCGGGCTAATTAGCTCTTCGATTCCGGGCAGCGTCACCGACTCGATGGTCGATGACATGCGCACGGCGCTGCAGCAAGCGCGCGACGACGATCGCGTCAGAGCCATCGTGCTGGAAATCGATTCGCCCGGCGGCGAAGTCACGGCCTCCGATGCGATCTACAGCGCCTTGGTGAAAGCGCGCGCGAGGAAGCCGGTGGTGGTTTATATGGATTCGCTTGCGGCTTCAGGCGGTTACTACGTTTCCTGCGGCGGCAAATTTTTGATGGCCAGTGACACGACGATCACTGGCAGCATCGGCGTCATCATTCAAACGCTCAATTACGAGCAGCTGTTTAATAAAGTCGGACTCGCCTCCGTCGTGTTCAAAAGCGGCAAGTTCAAGGACATGCTTAACGGCGCGCGACCGATCACGCCAGAGGAACGCGAGCTGGTGCAGAGTTTCATCATGAAAACTTACGATAAATTCCTCAGCATTGTGGCGAAGGAAAGGAATCTGCCGGCGGATCTTCTGCGCAACAAGATTGCCGACGGACGCATTCTCTCGGGCAAAGACGCATTCGAGAACAAACTAATTGATGGCCTTGGTGAATTGGAGGATGCGTTTGCCAAAGCGAAGCAACTGGGAAATGCGCCAGAAGCGAAAATTGTGAAGTACGGCCCGCCCTTCACTCTGAGCCGATTTTTCCGGCTATTTGGGCAGGCTGATTCAAAGATCGAGCTTCAGCTTCCCAAGCAGCTCATCCCACAACTGGAAACGGGCCGCGCGTATTTCCTGCCCAGCTATTACGCGCCGTAGGCTGCGGCACGCATGGGACCCGACAGCCTCCTCACGGCATTCGGAGCCGCCCCGAGCTTTGTCTTTTTCCTTTTCTATCTTGGTGCCAGCGCCTGCGTTTACGTTGCGCTGATTGTTCAGATCAACGCGCGCACGCCCGCGTCGGCCAATGGACCGGCCAGGACGTTCGGACTGCCGGAGGCGATACTCGCGGCAGTGTTGATCAGCTTTCTTTTGCTCAATATCAATGCGTCGTTTGCACATCCTTCGGTCCAGCTGGATGCACGCAATCTCCTGCCAAATCTGCTTGTTACCGTCTTAGTAGTGCTGGTCATTATGACTTTTCTGCAGCTTCGCGGATTTGACCTGAGCTCGTTAGGCGGTTTTTTCAAAATGAGTTTTATTCGCGCCGTTGCCACCGGCGCCGTCTTGCTTTTCTTTGCGTATCCGCTGATTGGGCTGACCGAAATCATTACCCAGCGCCTTTTCGGAGCCGGTTCGAGCAAGCAGAATATTGTCGAGCTTTTCAGCGCCTCACCCACCATCATGCAGCGCATCATGATCATTGTTTTCGCCGTGGCAATCGCGCCGGTAGTCGAGGAATTTCTTTTCCGCTTTTTTCTTTACGGCGTGTTCAAACGCTATTTCGGTCGTTTTATCGGAATCGTAGGGAACGCGATGCTGTTCGCCGCCGCGCATACACATCTTCCCTCCTTCGCGGCGCTGTTTGTCTTGGGAAGTTGTTTCACGCTTGCCTACGAATGGAGCCGTTCGATTCTCGTCGCCATGGCCATGCATTCGCTCTTCAATGCCGTCACGCTCACCGTGCTGGCATTTCCAGAGATGGTGCCGCAATGAAACTGCGCGACCTCGGCGAAGACAGGCTGCTCGATCAACTTTTGCCTCATCTTCCGCTCGGGAAAACCCTGAAGGCATTCGAGGCTGGCGCGGGCGACGACTGCGCTGTAGTGAAAACCCCTACGGGCCGGAATTTTCTTGTGCTCAAAACCGATTGCGTCGTCGAGGAGGTCCATTTCATGTCCGAGGCGGACGCGCTCGATATAGGCTGGAAAGCCATGATGCGACCGCTTAGCGATTTTGCCGCGACCTCAGCGGTGCCGCAGTTCGCGCTCGTAACGCTCGTCGCCCCGAAGGAAACCGAGGTCGCTTGGATTAAAAAACTTTATCGCGGTCTGCGTCGTGCCGCAGAGCGGTTCAAAGTTAGCATCGTCGGCGGAGAAACGAGCAGCACACGAGGTCCAATTGTCATTTCCGTTAGCGTGGTTGGATTTGTGGAGAAAAACCGATGCGTGTTGCGCCGAGGCGGCAAAGCTGGCGACGATCTTTTTGTCACCGGCCGGCTTGGCGGCGCCACTAAACGAAGACATTTGCAATTCGCCCCGCGAATCGCCGAGTCGCGCTGGCTCACCAAAAATTTCTCCATTCACGCCATGATGGATTTGAGCGATGGACTCGGTGTCGATCTTCCGCGCCTCGTCCGCGCCAGCAAAGTCGGATTCAAGATTGAGCTGGAGAACTTGCCGCTTAGCCGCGGCGCCAAGATCGACAATGCAATTTCCGAGGGCGAAGATTACGAATTGCTCTTCGCCGTTTCGCCGGGCGATCGTTCTCGATTGCAGCGAGGCTGGAAGAAAAAATTCCCCAATTTGTCACTGACTCGAATTGGCTCGCTCAATCGGAAATCGAGAATCGAAAATCGAAAATTGCCTCGTGGCTACGTTCATTTCCAACAGCCCGGCTGAAACTGAGGCAATCGGGCAGCGGTTCGCGCAGGATGTCGAGGTGGGATCGATTTTGGCACTCAAAGGCGAACTGGGCAGTGGAAAGACTTTATTCACCAAAGGTCTCGTCGCCGGATTGGGAAGTAACGCCGCTGTCACCAGCCCGACATTCACCATTGTGCACGAGTATCCCTGCGGGCGATTGCCGGTTTATCATTTCGATTTTTTTCGTTTAGAAGATCCACAATCGGTCGCGCGGCTTGGGCTCGATGATTATTTTTTCGGCGACGGCGTTTCGGTGATTGAATGGGCTGATCGCTTTCCCGAATTCGTGCCCGGACACGCGCGGTGGATTCTGTTCGAGATAAAATCAGAAAACACGCGAGCGATTAGTCTAAAATGAAAATTCTTGCGCTCGAACTTTCCACTGCACGCGGCAGTCTGGCTTGGCTAAACGACGATGTCGAACTCGCGGGTGAATGGCCGAACGATCGGAAAAATTCCGCGGCCTTTTTTGAGAACCTGAGCGTGGCCGCGAAGAAATTCGGTCCACCGGAGATCATTATAGTAGGGCTTGGTCCAGGTTCGTATGCTGGGACGCGCATCGCGATTTCAGCCGCAATTGGGTTGCAAGTTTCATCTGGCGCGCGTCTGATCGGTTACCCATCGATTTGCGCGATGGAATGCGATGGGCAGGAATACTGTGTGATTGGAGATGCGCGCCGGAAATCGTTTTTCTTCGCCCGGATCTGCGCGCATGAATTGGTTGAAGGACCGAGCTTGCACAGTGAAGGAGAGTTAAAAAGCAAACTTGCCGTACTTGAAGATGACGTGCCGATCTTTTGCTCCGAATCGCTACCGCGGTTCGAACGCGCCGTGATCGGGTATCCTTCGGCTACTATTCTGGCACGACTTGCGCAAAACCCGCAGCGCAGCTTTTCTTTGCCACCGCTCGAGCCGATCTATTTACGCGAACCGCATGTCACTCTTCCGAAAGCCGCCTCGTCAAAATGAAAGAGACCTACCGGTGTTGGGCTGAAATTGATCGGAGCGCGTTGCGCCACAACGCGAAAGTTGTGCGCGAGCGGATTGGGCCGGCCCAGATGCTGGCGGTAGTCAAAGCGGACGGTTACGGGCACGGCATAGTTGGCGTGGCGCAGGCGCTGGCCGATGACGCGCAGTTATTCGGCGTTGCAAATCTGGAGGAAGCAATACAACTGCGCCGGACGCTTCCGCATCCGATCATGATTCTTGGTCCCGCGTTGCCGGGAGAAAGATCGACAATCGTTCATCGCGGTTTCATCCCTTCTATTTCCACTTTTGAAGAAGCGCAGGATTTCAATCGCATGGCGGGCAACGAGCCCGTGGCCGTCAATTTTAAAGTCGATACCGGAATGGGGCGCATGGGCGTTCCCGAGAACGAAGCCTTGGAGCTTTTCAAAAAAGTTTCGGCATTGCGTCAAATCCAGATTCACAGCGTCTCGACGCATCTGCCGGTTTCAAATGAAGACGCCGAATACACGCGTGATCAGCTTGCGCGCTTTGGCAAAATCGTGAGGCAGTTCCGCGACGGTGTTCCGGGAGATTACAAAGTGCATGTCTTACAAAGCGCAGGCACGTTGGCGTTCAACCAGGAGATTTTCGACATGGTGCGCGCCGGCATCATGCTTTACGGCATTTCGCCCCTACCGGAGTTCCAACAACTTTTTAAACCGGTGATGACATGGAAAACGCGAATTGGTCTGATCCGCGACATGCCAAAAGGGAGCTCAATCAGCTACGGCCGCACTTTTATTGCTCCGCGCAAAATGCGGATCGCCACGCTGACCTGCGGGTATGCCGATGGATATCCGCGAGGCCTTTCCAATCGTGACGCTGCCGTCCTGGTTCATGGTCAGCGCTGCCCCCTGCTCGGCCGGGTGACGATGGATTTGATGATGATCGACGTGAGCAAGATCGCTAACGTACAGGTAGGCGACGAGGTTGTTCTAATGGGACGCGATGGTAACGAGGAAATTCCCTGCGCGGAGCTGGCCGAGAAGGCGGGCACGATCACATGGGAGATCACGACACGGATTGGCGCGCGCGTCCGACGCGTTTATGTTTGATCGCCGATGTTCCAAATCATCTTCAATGAGCTGAGCGCGGCCGAGATCTCGGCGCTGCCGAAAAAATTGCAGCTCGAGCTGCTGGCCCAGTTCCAAATTTTGCCTGAGGATTTGGATCATCTCGACTCGGAGCGCTTTGGCGTGATCCAGCGCGAGGGGAAAAAGTTGTATCGTTATCGCGCGAAGGATTACCGGATTTATTTCGCAAAGACCGACGAGGGCATCAAAGTCCATCGCGTCCTGCACAAGAACACGTTTCGAGATTTTCTTTTCCGCACCAAACTGCCGGTTTCAGAAGACGCGCAACTGCGCGAAAAACCTGAGTTTTGGGAACTCATCGAGCAAGGCGAGCGGACGCGGAAGGCGTAGGGCAAGAGATCTCTCGACTTCGCTCGGGATGACAAGAGTTGTAGCGGCGTTTGTGTCAAACGCCGAATTTATAAATAGGCGCTTGGCACAAGTGACTCTACACCTGCCACAACAGCGACGCGTTACTTGAAAAGATATCCTCGCAGCCCGACCGCGAGAAACACGTTTCCTAATCCCAGCGATGCAATTCCAAATTTCCTAGAGAGGGCTGATTGCTCGATCAGTGCCAATACGCCCATGCTGATTGCCGGCAATGATAGGAGTAACGCTAAAACTCTAACAAGGGGCCGACGCGAAAGTCGCTTTTTCGGTTTGCCTTTCGTGCGCGCACGAAAACAAGCCTTGACGCCGATTCCATTGCAATCAGCGGTGATGGCCTTGCTATTTCATTAAGAGCACCGAGCGGCTGCGCTTGATTTCGCGGGTGATTCTGCGGTGCAGATGCGCGGGCATTCCGGTGACGCGACGGGGTAGAATTTTGCCGCTCTCAGTTACGAACTTTTTCAGGAGATCGGGATTCTTGTAATCGATCGCTTCAATGGCGATGTCGATCCGGCGGCGCGGCATCGGGCGGTTAGCCCTGCGGAACGCAGAACGACGTTTGGCGGTCTTCGGTTGCATCGGTAATTACTTCGTTTCGCGATGGAGCGTGTGCCGGCGCAGAAATGGATTGTACTTCTTTTTTTCGAGCCGATTTGGCGTGCGCGGACTTTTCTTGTTTCGCGTGGTCATGTAACGCGAAGCCGGTTTACCGAGCGACTTTGCTTCGGTGCATTCAAGAATGACGATCTCCTGCGCCATTCGGATTACTCCTTCACTTCGGCTGCGGGGGCGGCTTCCTCTTCCTCGGCTTCGCCGCCCTCCTCTTCAGTCAGGCCAAAGAGAGACGTGACCGATTGCCGGACGCGAGACGCTTTATTTTGTTTTTCAAGCTGCCATTGGCATTCGACGGTGAAACGCGCGAACGGAATCGCTTCCAGACGCGCATGCGGAATCGGTTTGCCCGACATTTCGCAAATTCCATAGGTGCCTAGCTCGATGCGTTTGAGCGCCTGATCGATTTCATAGAGTGCGTCCTGTTCCTGCGAAAGCAAGCTCAACGCGAAATCACGGTCGTAAGCGTCCGATCCGGCATCGGCCTGATGCATGCCAAATGCCGACGCTTCGCTGCCTTCTGCGCGGGAACGCAGCGTGTCTTGGGCAACACCGGCCATGGAATCGACCATAGCGTCGCGAAGCTGGAGAAGTTTTTCTTTCTGCTTGCGCGTGAACGGATCGAGTCTTTTTTCGCGATGGTTCAAGCCCAGCAGTGCGGCGGGCGAGCGCGTGGCTGTTTCTCTTTTCGATTTCGATGGCTTCGGCGAACGCTTCGTCGCTTTCTTCGAGACTGGCCTTTTGGTGTGGACCTTGCGGGCTGGCTTGGAAATCTTGCGCGCCGATCGCGGCCTCCGCGCAGCAGATTTTCTTGTGAAACTCTTCTTTTTCTTTGGTTTGGCCATAGCGTGAAAGGCGCCTTTTATCTAAGCGCCGGAAAATGGACGCTTAATTAAGAACATTTCCGCGATGGCGCAAGCGGATTTGCCCGAAAAATTCCGCCAACGCTTTTGGGAAGATCGGCGCGCTGCGCCAACCGTTGCCAATTTATTTACGAGCTTGCGCTCGAGTAATGGCGCAGCGCAAACCTCCAGAAGACGCGGGACAACCAGAAAATAATTGTCGAGGCAACCACAAGATGGAGCATCAATGGAAATGGTTGTCCAAACGATTTGATGAGTAGCCGGGCGGGAATATTCGCAATGATCACCACCGGAATGACCCAGCCAAAAATCATCCGGAAGATCCGCGGGAAAATGACGTCAGGATACCGCGCGATGTTGAGGAAATTAAAATAGCCATAAACAAGTCCCTGTGCGCGTACGATCCAGAAACTCACCGCCGCCAGCGCGAGCATGATGGAGTAATGCACCGCCACGCCAAATCCGAGCGCCGTCAGATAAAGCAAGATGGACATCGGAGTGGGCACCATCCCAAGCTGCGATAGCGAAACGCAGACTACCAGGCCACCGAGCGCGGCGTTCACAATACTGTCGAGAGCGAATTGTTTGGTGGAGACAGCGAATTGGCTGTCGATCGGCAAAACAAGCAACGAGTCGAGTTTTCCTGTGCGCACCAGTTCAGGGATGTTTGCAACGTTGACAAAAAAGAATGCTTGGAACAGTTGCGCGATAATTTGGTGCGTGCCGATGAGCAGCACCACTTCCCACTTCGTCCAATCCCCAATGTGATCGACATTCCCAAAGATGATGCTGAAAAAAACGATTTGCCCGCAGAACCAAAGAATCTCAACCACCATCCAAAGCAGAAAATTTGCCTTGAAACTCATCTCGCGAATCAGCGAGTTGCGCAGCATGATGGAGTAGATTTCGATGTAACGGCGCATCACTTCTTCCTGTCTCTTACTTATAGCGCAGTCAACCACTGCTTAAATGAAACGTTTCGTCCCCTGGCTCGTCGTTATTGTCGGGCTGTTACTTATCGCGTTCGTGGTGCGGCAGTGCCACACGCGCGGCGCTGCAAATTATCAAACTGCAACCGTGACGCGCGGCCCCATTACGCAGGCGGTTACCGCCACGGGCACGCTTAATCCCGTGGTCAACGTGCAGGTGGGAAGCCAGGTCTCCGGGAATATAGCGAAATTGTTCGCGGATTTTAACTCTCAGGTGAAAGCCGGCCAAGTAGTGGCGCAGATCGATCCAGCGCTTTTTCAGGCCACGGTCACGCAAGCAGAGGGTGACCTGGCCAATGCACAGGCCGCGCTCGAGTTGGCAAGGGTGAACGCGAAGCGCACGCAGGACCTCTTTGCTCGGAAAACATCTTCACAGGCAGATCTTGATCAGGCAATGGCAAATCTTCACCAGGCGGAAGCCAATGTGAAAATCAAACAAGGGGCGCTGGATAAAGCGAAGGCGGATCTTGAGCATTGCACGATCACGTCGCCGATCGATGGCGTCGTGATCTCGCGCAACGTCGATGTCGGCCAGACCGTCGCCGCCAGCTTGCAGGCGCCGGTCATTTTCCAAATCGCGAATGATCTCACCAAAATGCAGATCGACTCGAATGTCGCTGAAGCCGACGTGGGTGTCGTACAGGTGGGACAGGACGTCGATTTCACCGTGGACGCGTTCCCGATGCGCATCTTTCACGGCAAGGTTGTGCAGGTGCGAAACGCGCCGATCACAGTGCAAAACGTTGTGACCTACGACACGCTCATCGGCGTAAGCAATCCAGATTTGAAATTGAAACCGGGAATGACGGCGAACGTTTCAATTATTGTCGCGCATAAGGACAACGTGCTTCAAATCAAGAATGCTGCGCTGCGTTATCGACCGGCGGAAGCCACACCGGCGGAATTAGGATCGAGATCGCCCGGGCCCATGGGCGCGCGAGGCAGTGGCGGGCGCGAGCGGCGAACGAGCGGACGGACAGTCTATCTCTTGTCGGGCGGCCAACCGAAGCCGGTGCAGATTAAAACGGGAATCAGCGACGGCGTAGTGACCGAAGTCATGGAAGGATTAAAAGGAGACGATCGCGTTGTGACGGCAGAGTTGACATCGAAATCCCCAGCGGCGTCCACGCCAGCGAATCCATTCTCCGGCGGGCCGCGACGGTTTCCATGACGATTAGATTCTGGGGAGCGCAGGCTGCCAGCCTGCCGTCGTCGGCAACTTGCCGACGACACCTAGGGAGACAAGGTACCTATGAGGCACGAAAAAAACATCAGCATGAAAAACGGCGCGCTCGTTAGGCTGATTGACGTACACAAGGTTTATCACACGGGCGAAATGGAAGTGCCCGCAGTGCGCGGCGTGTCGCTTGAAATCAAACGCGGCGAATTCGTCGCGCTCATGGGTGCGAGCGGCTCGGGAAAATCAACATTGATGAACATCCTGGGTTGCCTCGATCGGCCAACCTCGGGCCATTACTTGCTGGATGAGGCAGACGTTTCAGGACTGGATCGCGATCAGCTCGCCGATATTCGCAATCGCAAAATCGGTTTCGTGTTTCAGAATTTTAATCTCCTCCCGCGCACGTCGGCGCGTGAGAATGCCGAGTTGCCGCTGATTTACAGCGCCCAGCGCTTGTCGAATACGCAACTCCGCGAAAGAGCAGATCGAGTTCTTAATTCAGTCGGTCTCGGAGGGCGCGAAGATCATCATCCCAGCCAGCTCTCCGGCGGCCAGCAACAGCGGGTAGCAATTGCCCGGGCGTTGATCAACGAGCCCGAGATGTTGCTCGCCGATGAGCCGACCGGCAATCTCGACAGCCGCACCAGTGTCGAGATCATGGCAATTTTTCAGCAACTCAACGAGCGCGGAATTACGATCGTCATGGTGACGCACGAGCAGGACATCGCCGCTTACGCGCGGCGCAACGTCATCATGCGTGATGGGATGATTCTGGATGATCGTGCGGTTTCACAACGCGCGGACGCGACAGCACAGCTTAAGGCTTCCTTGGCCGCCGGAGCCTTGGCGAAGGAGGCAACGCTCTAACGAATAACATGCGAATCGCGCCCACATTTAACGTCGCGTATCGCGCCTTGCGGCGAAACAAGATGCGTTCGGTGCTGACTGCGCTCGGCATCATCATCGGCGTCGGCGCGGTTATTGCGATGGTCGGGATAGGCAACGGGGCCAAGGCGCAAGTGGAAGCGCAGATCGCCAGCCTGGGACAAAATGTGATCCTGATTTTTTCCGGCAGCACCACCTCGAGTGGCATTCGCACCGGTTGGGGTGGCGCTGGCACTCTCAAAATTGAAGATGCCGAAGCGATCCGGCGCGAAGTGCCCGGTGTCATCGGCGTGAGCGAAGAAGTTGTCTCAACCACCCAAGTTGCAGCCGGAAATCAAAATTGGTTTACCCGGATTTTCGGCGAATCGGCGGATTATTTCGATATTCGCCAGTGGCCGCTGGCCGACGGTGCACCGTTCACGCCGCAGGACGTGCGCAGCGCGAATAAGGTTTGCGTCATTGGTCGCACAACAGCGACGCAGATTTACGGCAACGAAAATCCAATCGGCCAGATTTTGCGGATCAAAAATGTGCCGTTCACAATTACCGGCGTGCTCACGCCGAAAGGCTTAAGCCCGCAGGGCGTGGACCAGGACGATATCGTTGTCATGCCGTACACCAGTGCGATGAAACGCGTCATCGGCGGCACCACGTTGCGCAACATCAACGTGCAAATCGGCGATGCTCGCCAGGTCGAAGCCGCTCAGCAACAAATCATGTCGTTGCTTCGGCAACGGCATAATATTCGCGCCGGGCGCGACGACGATTTCACCGTCCGGACCCAACAGGAGATCGCCGAAGCCGCGACGGCGACGTCGCGCGTAATGACGGTGCTCCTTGGCGCAATCGCCGGCGTGTCACTGCTCGTTGGGGGCATCGGCATCATGAATATCATGCTGGTGAGCGTGACCGAGCGGACGCGCGAAATAGGTGTGCGCATGGCCGTCGGTGCGCATGGGAACGACATTCTCACCCAATTTCTGATCGAAGCCGTGACGCTTAGTTCCATTGGCGGCGTCATTGGGATCATCTGCGGCATTGCCGCATCCCGCGTGCTCTCGATATACGCGCATTGGCCCACGCTGATCTCGATCAGCTCAATAGCCATCGCGTTTTTGTTCAGCGCCGCAGTTGGAATTTTCTTTGGCTTTTACCCGGCGCGCAAAGCCGCCGCGCTCGATCCCATCGAAGCGCTGCGCTACGAATAAACGCAATTATGTAACCGCGGATCACACGGATAAAACGGATAGTCCTTACAATTAATCATCCGTGCCATCCGCGTAATCCGTGGTTAGATTTGGGTATGGCTGAGCACGCGCGTTTCCAAAAACTCGTCGCAGAGGCGAAGAAGAAGATCACGGAGACTTCTCCAACTGAAGCAGCCGCCAATGTGAAGAGCGGTGAAGCGCTGATCGTTGATGTTCGCGAGAAAGACGAATGGGACGAGGAGCATATTCCCGGCGCGATGCACATGAGCCGCGGCACAATCGAGCTGGACATCGAAGAAAAAGCTCCCGATTCCAACGCAATGATCATTTGCCATTGTGGCGGAGGCGGTCGTGGCGCACTCGCGACGGAGAGCCTGCAAAAGATGGGCTACAAAAACGTTCGGAACATGGCTGGCGGCTTCAAAGCTTGGAAAGCCGCCGGACTACCGACGATGAAATCGTGATAGCATTACAACCTGCCGTCGTCAGATACGGAAACTGTCTGGACAAACAATGGTCGCTCCTTTAGTTGGAAACGAATGGTTGTGAGGAGCGCGCCCAGATCCGACAGCGACTTATTCTCGCAGTTTTTTCGCGAATTCCACGAAACTCTCGAGCAGGCTTCCGGGCCTCAGTTCGAAAAGTTATTTCGAGAGTTCGATGCTGCATTCAAGGAATCGCGGACTCAACGAGTTGACTCGACACCACACCTCGATGTCCTCCAGGTTTTCGGGCTTGGTATGGACGAGCTGCGGCACTCGCGCGTGCTCTCTTGGTTCTTGGATGCGGAGCACGAACAAGGCGTCCTCTTTGCGCAAGCATTGTTACGACTCGTTGCTGGCGAGCAAGCGCCTGAAATCCTCGATGGTGAGCACTACATTGTTGAACGTGAAAAACATAGCCGTACGGACGTCTCCATATATCAGCGACGGCGATTCGCGGTATTTATTGAAAACAAGGTGCGTGCCTCCGAGCGCACCGATCAAGTTAAAGACATGATTAATTCACTGGTGACGTTGGCGGATGCGCAGCGAATCCCGGTGTCGTGCCGATTCGCAGTATTTCTCACCGATGACGGCCGGGAGCCGACAACAAAACCATCCAAGGATGTCTCAGGATTTGAGCCGCATAATCTCAAGGCCTTAAGTCGCGTCGAAGTTTTTGATGCGTTCTACCGAGCCTTGAGCCAGCGCACGGCAAGCCGGCTATTGACAAACCTGCTCTTCTGCTACCGAAACGCAATCGATCAGCTACGAACGCTATGAGAATAAAAGAACTAGACACTAGTCACCGCTGCTTGTTGCAGCATCTCGAAACATTTCGCAAGATGATGACCAGCTACGAGGAAATCCGCGGCTATGTCAATGGTGTGCTGCAGGAGTTGGCACGGGATCTAAACCAGCAATCATCCCTCCTGAAGTTTGACGAGAAGTTTGACGAGAAAACAATACCGAAGGGCTATCTTGAAGCCGCGGACATTCAGGCCTGGAAAGGTACGAATGACGCGCTGGTATCGATCGGACTAGAAGGATTCGAGCAGGGACTCGGTGCGATCGTCGGATCGAGTGCGGTCGACCAGTGTCGGGCTTTCGTGTACTCGCGCTATTATTGGTCCATAAACAACGATACGGCTATAGATCAGCTTCGCCGGAAGCTGCGGTCGCCACAAGGATTCGTGGCAGCGAAGCAGCGAGGATATCTATTCACCAAAGAGCTTGATGAGCTGTCTATTGAAGATTTCTGCAATCCCCAAGCGCTCACGAAATATTTCCGTGAGCCGCTAAACTTGCTCATCGACTGGGTGACGAAGGACGGGGACGCGATACGGCGAACGGCTGAACTCACGAGGAAGTGAGCTGCCGCAAGCACGAATCTAAGACTTCGCCGGTGGCTTCGGGTGGGGATCGTAGCTGAGGACTGGCATCCAGAAAGTTTGGACGCGCAGGCCGTCAGCGTTTGCCTCGAAAGTTAACAAGTGCGTGCCTTTGTAAGTGTTGAGAAGAGTTCGGAATTTTTTCGCCGGGAAGGTCACCGCGCCATTCTCAAAGACGAGTGCCTCAATGCCGGCGTTATCATCTTTGCACTCGACAAACACCCGCCCCGCGCAAGCCCACAATGTGACCGTGTCCTCTTCGTTGATCCGGTCCGCTTCACCCGGGCGTGATGCTACGGCTTTGAGTAACTTTTGAAGGGCACGGCGCCCAATCGTGAGTTTCATAGCCGTGGATTCGGTTCATGCTTTTCGGCGCTCGGCGTCGATTCGGAGTTTCGTTGATCGGTTTGTATCGGAATTCCAAGGTCTTTGCGCGCGTCTTCGGGTAAAAGCTTCTCGATTCCGCGCTTCAATCTCAGCAGTTCTTTTTCGGCATCGACAGCGAGGTCGAACTCAAGCCCTGGCAAGCACAGATCAATATCGCTCCCGCGCCGTTCTTTCCGCTCTGCCAAAAGCCGAATTCCGGCCTCGACGGCTTCAAATGCTCGTGCCAGATGTATTTCGACGATTCCGCTAAGCACGTTGCGCGCAATGCTTGAATCGGGCCGCGTTTCCTGCCATGCGGCCAATGCGCACTCCCACTGATGTGTGTGCGCGAAGAATTGTCCCAGTGCGCAGGAGAGGAGACTCTGCTCGAATTCGCTCCTAACGAACCGCAGTGCTTTCCTACAGCGCATTGCTAATTCGTGCGCTTCCTCGACTTTTCCCAACTCCAGCAGAACATCCATACCGAACAGGAAGTCGCTGGCGCTTGACGGCCTCTGGATCGACACGAATTGCAACGCGGTTTTCCACTCTTGGAGGGATACGTACATGCTAAGCATGTCAGAGCGAACTTTGCGCTTGAATTGCCGAGACTGTCGCTCGTACGCCGCTTCGAACTTCGGCTTCCATTTTTTGAAACTTTTGAAGCTTGCATAGACGCCGATCGTCCGTAGTGCTTCGCTAAATTCGTCTGGCAGAATGCTCCGTTTCTGCAACAGCTTCCGCGTCAATCGGAGCGCCTCTCCCTTCATGCCGATATCGACATAACCGGAGATTTCAG
>QHPD01000035.1 GCA_003218975.1 Verrucomicrobiota bacterium | reverse complement strand
AAATAATTGTCCCAAGCCCGTCTCCTCGTTCGTCGTATCATTGAAACATCCAAAAAACTATCGACAATCAACTATCAACTAAAAGCAATACTATGAGCACACAAAATCAAAATGGATACATGCTGCTATTTCGCGGCACCGACCTGCGCAAAAGCCTCTCGCCAGAGGAACTGCAAAAGGTCACAGACAATTGGATGGCGTGGTTCAGGCGGCTGACCGAAGAGGGCAAAGCGGTAGCCGGAAATCCACTGGAACGCGAGGGGAAAATCGTTTCGGGCAGGGACCGCATCGTCTCCGATGGCCCATTCGCCGAATCCAAAGAGGCGATAGGCGGCTATTTTCTTCTGGACGTCGCCACGATGGACGAAGCCCTCGCCATTGCCAAGGAATGTCCTGGTCTGCCATATGGCATACGCGTGGAGGTGAGAGCGGTAGCGCCGGAATGTCCGCTTTCGGCTGAAACCCAACGCGAAGCGCAATTTGCTACGGCCTGATCTTAATCCTCAGTTCGTAGCCCGACGAGAACCGCGGAACGGAGGCATCTTATGTGCCCTGTTTGCGTTGCAAATGCGACGTTGGCCGCGGTTAGCGCGATCTCAGCCGGCGGGTTGAGCGCGTTCGCCGGTAGGAAATTATTTTTAAAAACCGAACGAAATGATCAAACGAATGAAACCGGAGGAGAAAAAATGAAAATCGAGACAATGGAACCGAAAACAAACACAAGCGAACTCAACCCTTCTAAAGTCGTGTCGAGAGACGAATGGCTCATTGCGCGCAAGGACCTGCTGACGCGTGAGAAGGAATTGACGCGGTTGCGCGATGAAGTGAGCCGGCATCGACGCGAGCTGCCATGGGTTAAAATAGACAAGGATTACGTATTCGATGGGCCGGATGGCAAAGAAACGCTGGCCGATCTCTTTGACGGTCGCAGTCAATTGATCGTCTATCACTTCATGCTCGGCCCTGGCTGGGAAGAAGGTTGCAAGAGCTGCTCGTATTTGGCGGACCACTTTGACGGCGCCAACTGGCATCTTCCGCATCGCGACGTGACGTTTGTGGTGGTCTCACGAGCGCTGCTGTCGGAGATCGAGCCATTCAAGAAACGGATGGGTTGGCGTTTCAAATGGGTCTCGTCGCACGGTAACGATTTCAACTTCGACTATCACGTCTCAGCGACCGGGGAAGAGAAGGCGAAAGGAAAAATGTATTACAACTACGAAACGCAGGAACTCATCAGCGACGAGCTACCTGGCTTGAGCGTGTTTTACAAAGCTGAGAACGGCGACGTTTTTCACACTTATTCCACCTACGCGCGCGGGCTCGATATTCTGGTCGGCGCTTACAATTTTCTCGATCTTGTGCCGAAGGGGCGTGACGAGGACCGCCTCGACTTTACGATGGAGTGGGTCCGTCACCACGATCGGTACTGAACGCACAAACTTAACTAAATCTTCAGAAGGGATTGAAAGATGCCACGCGTAGTTCACTTCGAAATTTACACGGACGACCCGGACGCAGTCCGTCCGTTTTATCAGGATGTTTTCGGCTGGAAGTTCCAGAAGTTTGGCGGCCCGCTTGATTACTGGCTGGTCACCACGGGGGATGACGAGGAGTCGGGGATCAACGGCGGGCTCACTCGGCCTCGGGAAGGCCAGAGCCCCGGCACGTTAAACACAATTGGCGTTTCATCGCTCGATGAATCGATAAAGAAGATTGAGCAAGGTGGTGGCAGAATTTGTGTGCCGAAGATGGCAATCCCTGAAGTCGGCTGGCTCGCCTACGCAGAGGATCCAGCCGGCAATGTATTTGGAATCATCGAGCCAGATACAAACGCGACATAACCAAACGATCACTTCAGTGACACACAACCACATCGAAAGGGGAAGAAATCATGTCAGCAAACACCATCCGACTCCACCGAGTGCTCCGCGCGAGCCCGGAGAAAATTTATCGCGCGTTTCTGGATCCCGATGCGATGGCCAAATGGCTTCCGCCAAACGGATTCACCGGCAAGGTTCATCAGATGGACGCGAGAGTTGGCGGCAGTTACAAAATGTCGTTTACGAACTTCTCGACAGGTAAGAGCCATTCCTTCGGCGGAACGTATGTCGCACTGACGCCGCACGAACGCATTCGCTACACCGACAAATTTGACGATCCAAACTTGCCCGGGGAAATACAGGCGACGATCACGCTGAAAAAAGTTTTCTGCGGAACGGAACTGAACATCGTGCAGGAAGGCGTGCCCGCTGTCATTCCCGCCGAAGCGTGCTATCTCGGCTGGCAGGAATCGCTCAGCCTGCTGGCAAAACTGGTCGAGGCTGAAATTCCGGATCAAACCTGAGGCTGTCTTGGAAACGAGGGCATCTTTGCACATGATTCTATGAAGATTCCATTTACCGGTGGCTGCTCTTGCGGCGCGATTCGCTACGAATGCACGGCTGAGCCGATCATGATGTTCAAATGCCATTGTCGCGATTGCCAGCACGTAACTGGCAGCGGATTCGCTCCAGCAGTCTTACTGCCGCTAGGGGCTCTTCGACTAACGCGCGGACAATTGCGTTACCATTTCACATCCAGCATGGCCCGCGGAAAACACAAACGCGGTTTTTGTCCTGAATGCGGTTCCCGAATGACGAGAGGCGAATTTGAAGAAGGGGAACCGCAGTTTGTGGGAATCCTGGCTTCCACCCTCGATGATCCAAGTTGGTTTCGTCCGCAGATGGATATTTTCGTTTCGGATGCGCAACCGTGGGACCAAATGGATCCTGCGATCCCGAAATTCGCGCAGTACCCGCCGCCGACAAAGGAATAGAGACACGAATCTCACGAACGGACACGAATCAATTTCAAGGTTAGGAGATCCGTGGCAATTCGTGTAATTCGTGTCCGGAGATGAAATTGGAGGAGAAAGCAATATGCAGAAGATTACTCCATTTTTGTGGTTCGATGATCAAGCCGAGGAGGCAGTGAAGTTTTACACATCGATCTTCAAGAACTCGAAAGTCGGAAAAGTTCTCCGCTACGATGAAGAAGCAGCCAAAATATCACAGAGTGGCCGCCCGCCGGGATCGGTCTTGACCGTTGAATTTCAGATCGAAGGCCAGCAATTCGTGGCGCTCAACGGCGGGCCGCTGTTCAAATTCAATGAATCAATTTCGTTCGTCGTGAACTGCGAAACCCAGGAGGAGGTGGATTATTTCTGGGAGAAACTCACTGCTGACCGCGGCGAGGAATCAACGTGCGGTTGGCTCAAGGACAAATTTGGTTTGTCGTGGCAAGTCGTGCCCACAGTTTTGAGCGAGATGTTGCACGACAAGGATCCCGAAAAATCCGAACGAGTCATGAAAGCGATGCTTCAAATGCAGAAGATCGACATCAATAAATTGAAAGCCGCTTATGCGGAAAAATGATCCGAATCGTTATGGCTTCAGCAAGACAAAAACCTCGAACGATTGACGAATACATCACGAAAGTGAATTCCGATCAGCGGGCGACTCTGGAGAAGCTTCGTCGAACCATTCTGGCCGCCGCGCCAGGAGCAGAGGAGTGCATCAGTTACGGAATTCCTGCGTTTCGGCTAAATGGGCGTTCGTTGGTTTTCTTCGGCGCCTGGGCGAATCATTGCGCGTTTTATCCAGGGAATTCGGTCACGTTTAAAAAATTTCGGAACGATCTGAAAGCGTTCCATATCAGCAAGGGCACGATTCGCTTTTCACCGGAGAAACCCTTACCCGCGGCCCTCGTGAAAAAGCTGGTCAAAGCTCGGATGGGAGAGGTCAAGGGTTGATACGATGCGACAGAGAACAGATGCTACATCTTGGGAAATGAATTCGTGTTATCCGCGTAATCCGCGGTTAGAAATCTAAATCATGAGCAACATACGAGTATTGGTCGGCACAAGGAAAGGCGCGTTCATTCTAACAGCGGATGGCACGCGCAAACGATGGAAGGTGAGGGGTCCGCATTTTGCGGGCTGGGAGATTTATCATGTCAAAGGTTCGCCGGTTGATCCGAGCCGCGTCTACGCGTCGCAAACGAGCGGCTGGTTCGGACAGATCATTCAGCGTTCTGACGACGGCGGGAAAACTTGGAATACGCCCGGCAGTAGCGCGGAGGAACTGAAAAGCCCCGACGGTATGCCGAAAGGCGAGAGCAACAAATTCGTTTACGACACTTCGCCCGAGACCGGGAAGCCGCTCACTACGCACCAGTGGTACGATGGAACACAGCATCCTTGGGAATTCAAACGCGTGTGGCATTTGGAACCGTCGTTAGACGATCCCGACACCGTTTACGCTGGTGTGGAAGATGCGGCGCTGTTTCGTACCACCGATGGCGGCAAGTCGTGGCACGAATTCGCCGGGCTGCGCGGCAGCGACACCGGGCCGAAATGGCAGCCGGGCGCAGGCGGGATGTGTTTGCACACGATTCTTCTCGATCCAAAGAACCCGCAACGGATGTACATCGCTATATCGGCTGCAGGCGCATTCCGCACCGATGACGGCGGAAAAACATGGCGTCCAATCAATCGCGGGTTGCATTCACAATACATTCCCGATCCGAATGCGGAGGTTGGTCATTGCGTTCATCGCATCGCGATGCACCCATCGCGTCCGAACACGCTCTTCATGCAAAAGCACTGGGACGTGATGCGCACCGACGATTCCGGCGATTCTTGGCAGGAAGTCAGCGACAACTTGCCGAGTGATTTCGGTTTTCCGATCGACGTTCACGCGCATGAGCCGGAGACGATTTACGTCGTGCCAATCAAGAGCGACTCGGAGCATTACCCGCCTAATAGCAGGCTGCGCGTGTACCGCAGCCGAACAGGCGGCAACGAATGGGAAGCGCTCACGAAAGGTCTGCCGCAACGCAATTGTTACGTGAATGTCTTGCGCGACGCGATGTCTGTCGATTCGCTCGAGCCGTGCGGCATTTATTTTGGAACGACTGGCGGACAAGTTTACACATCGGCCGATGCCGGCGACAGCTGGAAGCCGATTGTGCGTGATCTGCCTGCTGTTCTTTCGGTGGAAGTCCAAACGCTGCCGTGATCCCTGCTGGCGGATCGGTACGGTAGCAACATTGTTTGCATTGAATGGCACCCAGCCAAGCAACACGCGACTCGCGATGTTCTTTCTCATCGCGTATGCGATCAGCTGGGCGGCTTGGACTACCCTTTTCGCCCAGCACTTCTCTTTTTTGGTAGGACCTGGGCGCTGGCTGTATTTGACGGCCGTCGTAGCGCCACACGCCGCGGCGGTCGTGACCACAGCGGCTGAGGGTGGGCGCGGTGGACTACCAGCATTTTATCGCCGGGTCCTGCGGCAAGTACCGTTTCAGTGGGCAATGTTGGCGATCTGCGTGCCACCAATCATCTATCTGATGCGTGATGCGGTCGTCCTCGGCTTTGGCTTGCCTCATGGGCCGCTTTTTCACCATCCACCACGAACTGTGATGACGCTGCTATTCGGGCAGACCATTGTGGTCTTGGGCGAGGAACCGGGGTGGCGCGGTTTTGCTCTTCCGCGATTGATCGCGCGGTTCGGCCCAATTGTGGGGACGCTGATCCTCGGCGTCGCGTGGGCTTGTTGGCATCTTCCGCTGTTCATGATCGCAGGCACGCCTCAGTATGGGACCGGCTTTCTGCCTTTTGCTCTGATGTTGATGGCGTGGTCTATGGTCATCACATTGCTTGTGATGCGCGCGCGGGGCAGCGTCGTTCCGGCGATGCTGTTCCACGCATCCGCGAACGTGTGTGCTTTCACGATGTGGGAGCCCGATGCGCAGCTACTGGCGCTCGGGCCGTGGGTTGTAGCAGCTGTTATCGCGGGTTGGCGGATCCGAATGCGAGCTGAATCGTAGTGCTTTTGCCCGGTTGCGTTCTGATTCTGCCAAGGAATCTATGACACAGCTCGTCAGTTTGTGTTTGGCTCTACGATGTCGCCACTATCAATTTGTCCCTTATCGACATCGCGTGTTGAGGAACCGAGGATGCGGCGGAAGTTGTGGAAATAGGAAGGCAAGCCCTCGGCGTGAAATGGATCTGCATTGTCGGTGAGCATGTAATGGAGATGTGGGATAAATGCGTCGCCCGAAAACCCGATTGCGCCGATCTGATCTCCTTGTTTTACCTGGTCGCCAGATTTTACTCGAACGCTACCAGGCTTCATGTGATCGAAATGACTGTACTCGCCGTTGCCGTGATCAATGACAACGAAATTGCCATTAGACCGCTTGTACTTGTCAGTTTGCGGCAAATCCGCATAAATTACTTTCTTGTACTGGTAGCTGTTTTCGGGAACATCATTCACAGCGAACACCACGCGACCGTTTCCCGTCGCGTAAACAGGTACTCCGTAGCCGTACCAATTCTTCTTTTCGTATGGAGTATCCTTGTACATCTCGCCATTGGGATTCACCGGGCATAGATCATAGGCGTATCGGTCGGCATTACCGGAGGGCAAGAATTTACGAACCTCTGGATCCGCCGGATTGAGTCGTCGGTGATGTGCATAAAGATCATGGCCATCGAAGACGATGGTGCGCGCCCGGACTGGGAGGACAAGCTCTGTCTTACCGATGTATTGTTGAGGGGTTACCGTAACTTCTGCCATGAATTGATAATCCAGCGGTGTAGCCGTCCGATAATCCGATTCGTTAAAGAAAAATGTGTAAGAAACCTTCGCCAGAGTGATCTCGTCTCCAAAAGTGGTGAAGGGGTTGAAAATCCCGATTGCGCTGCCGGCCGGCAAGTCGCGCGTTTCAATCGTTGTCATCCCACTTGGATGGCCGTTTTCGTCCAGTTCACGTCGCAGTTCGAGTTTACCGTCGCTGTCGAAGATCGCGATTTCGATCCGATTTAGATGCAACGGTTTTGATCCTGTATTTTCCAGTACGAAATCGAAGTTGATCGACTGCAGTGTATCACGCCGCTCGATGAGAGGTCGTTCGGGTTTGACTGTCACCTTAACAGCCGCTGGCGGAGAGGTGGCCTGAACAATGCATAACAGCAGGAATGCAGTGCCGGCAATCACCGTGAAGAAGACGGCTTTCCAAAAATTATGACGCTCGTTTTTGATGGGAGTAACGGAAGTGGGGCGACTCGCGTTACAAATTCCATGTGGTATTGCTTTCATCCTCAACAATTGAGTGTTTCCGGTGAGATGCACCGCGGATGCCAGTCCGATTCAAGATTTTTTGTCACACCGTTGGGATTGATTTCCGGCATTCGCTTTTTGTCTCTCCACCTCGGGACCGTGGCGCACGTTTTGCAAGATTGTACGGTGCTGGATCCGATGCGGTGCTGGATCCGATGCGACCTGGATCGTAGTGCCTTGCCGGGTTGCATGCTGTTGAGATATCTATGAGGCTTCTTTGTAGCATCATTTAATATGATTCGTGTTGTTCTCCCACCTCATCTACGCACGCTCGCGCGCGTTGACGGCGAAGTGGAACTCGAGGTTAAGACTCCCGTGACCCAGCGTTCAGTGCTCGATGCGCTCGAAGCGCAATATCCGATGTTGCGGGGAACAATACGCGATCATGTCACGCGACTCCGGCGGCCAATGGTGCGGTTCTTTGCCTGCGGAGAGGATTTGTCTCACGAACCGCCAGATGTTCCGCTGCCCGACGTGATTGCAAAGGGATCGGAGCCCTTTCTCATCATTGGAGCTATCGCTGGTGGCTAATCGTGAAGACCCTAAACAAAACGTTTGCATCCCCATGAACCGAATCTAAAGGAGAAAGAATGAATACAGAAGAAGTTGGAAAGAAACTGGTGGACTATTGCCGCAAAGGCGAATGGATGAAGGCGCTCGATGATCTCTATGCGAAAGACATTGTCAGCGTGGAGGCGCGCGAGATGGAAAACATGCCGGCGGAAATGCGCGGCATTGATCAAGTGCGCGGGAAAACCGAGTGGTGGGAGAAGAACATGGAGGTGCATAGTGCGAAAGTCAGTGGACCATTTGTGGCTCGCGATACCTTTGTTGTGCAGTTCGATATCGATGTAACCGAGAAAGCTTCCAAGAAGCGCATGCAGATGTCGGAGGTGGGAATCTATAAAGTGAAAGACGGCAAAGTTGTGCGCGAGGAATTCCTGCCGCTTGCCCAGCGAAAAGAGTAGGTACAGCTAATACGCAAAGTACCGCAAGCGTCGACGCTGGCGGAATGTCCACAGGGCGCAGGCGAAACGCTTACGTCACATTAGGCGAGCGTGATCGCGTGATTGCATGGCGGAGATGCGCTCCATATGCTCGCGCGCATGTCGGGAAAGGCAGAACGAACGCGCCAGACCAAAAGCGCCCCGCATTTTGTAGAGGTCGTACGCGGTGAATTTGCGCTGCTAATCGGTTTGGGAACCGCGGCGATTTTTTTTGCAGCTGGAGGTCAGTTGGTCGAAATCGTTGCGCACCCAGTCGCGGTGATCGTTGTCTTTCTGTGGCTTTTTGCCGTTATCCTTTGGTCGGCAATTTGTGTGGTGCGCCATGCCGACTGTCTCGCCATCAAATGGGGCGAACCCTATGGAACTTTAATCCTGACGCTTTCGGCGATCAGCATCGAGGTGGTGATGATATCTACGGCAATGTTGCACGGCGCAAACAATCCAACGCTCGGACGGGATGCGATCTTTGCCGTAATTATGATCGCGCTTAACGGTTTGGTGGGGCTCTCTCTGTTAAGGGGAGGACTGCGTCACCGTGAGCAGCATTATAATCTGCAAGGTGTAAACTCGTATCTCAATGTGATCATGGCGCTGGCTGTGCTCGGTCTGGTGTTGCCGGTCTTCACCACTTCAACCAGCGGGCCAACGTTCTCCACCGAGCAGGCAGTCTTTCTGATTGTGGTGTCACTCTTGCTTTACGCGATTTTTCTGCTCATCCAGACCGTGCGACACCGACATTATTTTAAGGAGTCAAAAGAGATCGCGCTGGCAGCGGGTTCTTCTCATCGGCCCCTCCAGATTCGCTCAACGGCTTTTCATTCGGCGATGCTGCTCGTTTACCTGTTTACCGTAATTTTGCTCGCGGAAAAGTTCGCCATTCCGTTAGATAACAGTATTGAGCGATTTCATATGCCGCAGGCATTTGGCGGCGCGATTATCGCTGCGTTGGTGCTGTCTCCCGAAGGGCTGGGTGCCATCCGCGCGAGCCTCCAAAACCAGCTCCAGCGTTCAATAAACATTCTGCTCGGGTCAGTGCTGGCGACCATTGGGCTAACCATTCCCGCTGTGCTGACGATCGGGCTGATCACGAAACGATCAGTCACACTTGGCGTGCAAGGCGGGAATCTCCCACTCCTCCTGCTCACATTAGCCGTGAGCGTGGTTACCTTCACCAGCGGCAGGACGAACGTTTTGCAGGGTTGCGTTCATTTGTTGTTGTTCGCTGTCTTTGTGCTTTTGATTTTTGCGCCCTGAGCTTTTCAGCACTCTTTAGGCTTCTCTGTGCATCACGACGGCGCCGGGCTTTTTTTCAATAACCTTGAATCCGAATCGCTCGTAAAGCCGCAACACAGGTTTGCCTGCTACGAACCTGAGCGAGATTGTTGACTGCTCTGGATTCGCGCGAACCAATTGCGTTAGCAGCGCCGTACCGATGCCATGCCCGCGGTGCTCCGGTTTCACGGCAAGAGCCAGTTGCGGCGGCGTGTGTGTTTTGCCAATCGGCCGTCGCAGCCAAACCGCGCCTAGCAGCGACCCATCTTTTTTGTCATGCGCGACAAATCCTGTGTCGCCAGCACGGCCCCAGCCTGCAACGTACCGTGAGAACTCTGGCCGGTGCACGATCTCGCGCGACGGCCGCTCCTGTTCGGCGAGTGAGGACAGGCCGTGATACAACATCTCCCAAAGAATGGATTCATCTTCAGCCACGAGCGGACGAATTACGTAATCCATGGCAATTGATATCGCGTCCTCGTAACGGTCGTCGATTACGAGCGAAATACCAGCGCCAGCTCGAGGTGCAACTATCGAGGTTAACCATTCTAACCCGCTATCCGGTCATAGCTAAACAGGAAGTGTTTGCATTCCGGTCTAGGTCCTAGGCTTCAAGAGGACGCGTAGACCAGATGACCTCAGACCCGCAGGTTTTGACCTAGTATCCTTCTGGCTCTCTCCTCATCTTCTTCATGAATAAATATCTCGATGGAATTGTATCGGCGACGCCGTGTCGCTCTAGGCGTTGCGGCGACAAACGACTGCGGATCTATTTGAAACCGAAGATCTGCCTCTCCGAAGCGCTTCAAAAGTCGCTTCGCGTCAAAAGGATCGAAACGCCCGAAGCTCCGATATTGCTCGTCGAAGCCTTCGCCTGACTCAGGTCTCGTTACCCATCGTTAATGAAATCGCTTACAACGAACGGGTACGATTGGAGGTCGGTACCGTCATTGCGATGGTCAGCTCTGTGATTTTCCTCTACCGGTTGAAATGAATAGAATGGGTCAGAATTGAGCGCAACTATCGCGTGGTAATCTCGCCGCAATCGGCGACGGTGACCGTATGTCAACGGATCGCGATTACATTCTCGGCACGCATGAGGAAGAAATTTCCCGGCTCGGCCTGCAACACGACGTCTGGCGCCCGGTCGCGCTGGATTGCTGGAAACGAGCCGGCATCACTGCTGGCAAACGCGTTCTCGATATCGGCGCCGGTCCCGGCTACGCCACTGTCGATCTTGCTGAAATTGTTGGGCAACGTGGCGGAGTGGTCGCGCTCGAGCGGTCGAAAAATTTCGCAAATGCGCTCCGAGAAATGATTCACGTGCGCTCCCTTAGCAACGTTCAGATTCACGAGATCGATTTGATGACTGATGAGTTGCCGCCGGGCGATTACGACTTCGCCTGGGGCCGCTGGGTGGTCTCTTTCGTTAATGATCCATCGCTGCTCATTCAAAAACTTGCCCGCGTCATGCCGAAAGGCAGTTTGTCCATCTTCCACGAGTATGGGCATTACGAGACCTGGCGCTTTTTCCCGCGACTGGCGATGCAGGAACGTTTCCGCGAACACGTGATTGCGACCTGGCGCGAATCCGGCGGTGACCCCGACGGCGCGGCCAGGTTGCCGGAGCTGCTTGCGGGCAGCGGTTTTGTGATTCGTTCAGCTCGGCCACACGTGTTCTGCCTGCGGCCGAACGATTATATGTGGCAATGGCCTGCTACGTTCATCGAAATTTATCTTCCCCGGCTCATTGAGATGGGACGAATCGATCAGAAGTTCGCCGACAAAGTTCGTGCCGACCTGGCAAGTGCAGTGAGCAATCGCAACGCCCTTATGCTCACGCCACTGGTACTGGAGATTATTGCGGAAAAATAATTTGAGTGATTCACTGCAATGGTGGCCGCAAGTACATCGTGCCAGAGACGAAATCGAAAACGGCACGATTTATTGCTAAGTACTCGCCTCCTATCAATCCAGCGATTTTGGAGCTCGGTTCGAACCTTTCCGGATCGTGCCGGCGATTGAGGACGGCGGCGCCGTTAATGTTGGTATACCCTCAAATTAGCGTGCGTAAGCCAAAATCGCTTGGAAGGTGGCGGAGCGCCGCGTATAACATAGCCGCCACGAAACCAACCGTCGTCATTTACACCAATGACCAGCAGATGGTCGCCGCGCTGGTCGGCGCGCACTCGCTTAAGTCCAGATCCAACAGCCCGCACCTGTTCGATGTCCGCCTGCTCCGGCTGGAAGAGACCCCGCATCTGTACAAGCGACACAATCAGACATTCTTCTGGTGGGACGGCAGCGCGCCGTCTGTCTGGCGCCGGCGCGATCTGCAAGCGTTCGCCCCACTCCGCCGCATGGTCCCAACCCTCCTTGGCTTCCAAGGCCGGGCGCTCGTTATCGATCCCGACGTCTTCGCGATCGACGACGTGTATGAGCTGCTCAGTCGGGACATGCGCGGCAAGGCCATCCTGTGCCGCGAGAGAGTGCTGCAGGGCCGGCGCCTGTATTCTTCCGCCGTCATGCTGCTCGATTGCAGCAAGTTGACGCACTGGCAGTGGGAGCGTGAGATCGATGATATCTTTAGAGGCCGGTTAAAGATGGGCCCGTGGCTCCACTTGCTGGATGAGTCGCCAGAGCGAATCGGGCTTTTCGAGGAAGAATGGAACCACTTCGACACGCTGACCGAGAAGACGAAGCTCCTGCACAATACAGAGATCCCGACGCAGCCGTGGAAGACCGGCTTGCCGCTCGTTTACCACGAATACGCGCCAAGAGGCCCCGTCTGGCTGAAGGCGCTGAAGCGGGTCGCTCGCCGGATAGTCTCCGCCATAGGGGACCGGACGGTCCGCTACCAAACCCACCCAGATCCACGCCAAGAACAGTTGTTCTTCGCGTTACTGAGAGAGTGCGTGGAACAGGGCAGCATCACGACCCGATTCCTTCGCAAAGCCATTCGCAAGAACTATCTCCGCAAGGATGCGATCGACCTGCTCGCGAAAGGGAAGTCGTGACGTTATGGATAAGCATTGGAAGATCACTCGCACTAAACCTGATTTCAAAAGAGTCCTGCTGTTCGCAACCACGACGGAGAAAATAATAGCTGCCGACCTTGCCGTTGGTATTAGCGCATCACTAACACTGATTCAACGTCGCAACCGAAATGCTCGCGGTAAACCGACGCTCGCAAGCGTTGCTTCCGTGCAGAAGCGAATCCGAACGCATTGATGCTTACGCCGGTGGTCCTGGAAATTATCGCTGAAAAGCTGTAGAGGCAGACGTGTCGTCTACTTCGTTAATCACAGGGCTTATGGAGATGGAACGTCAGCGGCGAAGAAGCTTGAATGCGAAATCGCGTCCAAGCGGAGTCGTAAAGGCGAGATGAATCCAGAGCATCGCTACCGGCTCGAGCAGGCGCGCGATGTCGATCTTGCCGACATCAACCATCTCAAAGCCGATATCTTCGCCAAGCTTCATCACCATTTTCTTTGCATTGTTATCGTCGCCGCACAAGAACATTACTGGCCGATCGCCTCCGTAGTTTGGGTCTTCCATGTTATTCGCGCCGGTGGTGTTAAAACATTTCACTACCCGCGCACCTTTTGCCCAAGAAGCGACCTGCTCGGCGGCCGATGTCGTGTGACCAATGGCAAGTCCTCTCAGGTCAGATTTCAGCGGATTTCTGCAATCGATCACGATTTTCCCGCTCAAATCTCCTGCACCTTCGATCGCAGTTTGTGTCGCTGGCCATGGGGTCGCGATCGTCACCACTTCACCAAACGCAGCCGCTTCGGCGACGCAAACCGCACTGGTGTTCGGACCGCACTTCTTTACAAGGTCGACAATTTCTGATTTGCGAGGATCGCGTAAACCAAACTTAATGCTATGGCCCGCAGCGGCCCAGCATCTCCCAAGCGCGCCACCTACGTTTCCAGCTCCGACGATGCCGATGTTCATAACTACTAGGTGGCAAAAAGTTATCCAAAAACAAGCTCGGACGATCAATTAACTTGCGATCTAGCAAGACCCAGTCGCTCCGCGTCAGACTTAAGCGCAGCGATAACTTCCATGATGACTTCGTCGAGTGGCATACCCAGTTCTTGCGCTCCGCGGATGATGTCATCACGATTCACGGCGCGCGCGAATGCTTTGTCTTTCATTTTCTTTTTCACCGCTCGCACATCGACATCGTGAATACTCTTCGTCGGGCGCACAAGCGTGACGGCGATAACGAAGCTGCTTAGTTCATCTACCGCGTAGAGAGTTTTCTCTAGAGGCGTCTCGCGCGGGATGTTTGCGTAATCCGCGTGCGAAAGAATCGCGCGGCAAATTTCTTCGCTCCAACCGTTCTCCCGCAACCACGCTACACCTACGAACGGATGCCCTTCATTTGGGCTGTGTTCCAGATTCGGATGACGCTCATAATCCATGTCGTGTAACAGTGCCACCGCTTCCCAAAGATCGACATCTTCGCCGCGCAATTGGGCAAAATGTTTCATCGAATCCGCGACCGCATAGCAATGTTTCCGCAGGCTTTCTGATTGGACCCACTCGTGCAGGGTCTTTAGCGCGCGAGCAGCGAGCGTTTCACTCATCATTGAAGCCTAGTGGATGGAGACGTTGTCGCCCGGCTTTATTTTTGTTGCGAGCCGTACTACATTCCAATTGGCGAGACGAATGCAACCGTGGCTCGCAGCGCGACCGATCGAATCGGGGCTGTTGGTGCCGTGAATGCCGATGCCCTTTTTGTTGAGCGCTATCCACATCACACCGACTGGGTTGCGCGGCCCCGGCGGAAGCAAATGAAAATTGCCGCTTCGCCTGCCGTGTTGAAGCATTTCCTTATCCCACCGGAAAGTAGGCATCTTCGTGATGCGGCTTACTTTCCATTCACCGATAGGCGAGGCCGTATGCGCGGAGCCAATTGTGACGGGATACGTGGCGACGAGCTTGTCTCCTTCAAATACCCCAAGCATGTTCGTTTTGCTGTCGATCTTTATGGCGACCGGCGCTGATGCGGCTTCGCCTTTCTTCATCTGTTTGTTCTCGTCTGTACTTTCACTTTGTGCGTCGGACTGATATTCAATGTCGTTTGCGGGCTGTCTATTGCGGTCGCTACCTGGCTTGATCTCCTTCACCGAAGCGAGCTCAAATGGTTCGACGTTGGGAACCGTGAGCTGATCGCCGGCTTTGATTGTTTTCATTTTGCCTGGATTAAGTTGCTCCAGCAAATGCACATCGCTGTGGAACTTCTCGGCGATGGCGTCGGCTGCATCGCGATAAGGAAGAAATTTTAATTTGGCCTGCGCGGAAACGCTGCTCGGCAACGGGCCGACGCTCGCAAGATCGGCATCCGTGACAGTGTAGGAAATGAACACGGGCCCTATGCCGTCGAGGTTAAGGCCGGTCACATCTGGCGCAATATCTGATTTGGTTTTGCCCTGTGGAGGAGGGATTTGCAGTTGTTCTCCGCGCGATTCGCGATAGAGCGCTAGCGCTTTCCAGGTGAATTCGTTGTAGCGACCATCGAGTTTACCGGGACTGAAGTTGTTTCGATCAAGAAAAATCTGGAGACGAGTAGCTGCTTCGATGTGCGCCTTATTTGGAGTGGGCTCGCGCGCTGGCTTTCTTCGCGCCGTCGCCGGGAGAACGCCGCTCGAGATCAAGACGGCGATGATTGCAAAACGTAAAATAACCTTCACGCAATTTGATCGCTGATTAAAGACTGTGCGGTCGTTTTGGAAATAACGGTAGACTTCCGCCAGTTCGCAAACCCTGGGCTCCAGTGGAGACATGGGCTCATAAACAAAACGCGCCTGCACTGTTCCGCCATTTAAGGCAGAACAGTAAGGCGCGATGGAGACAAACGAGACTAGGTCTCAATCCTCCTCGAGGATCAGGCGATCAACCGTCATGTCGGGAGCTGTCCCGGTGTAATGGACGCGGACGGGAACGCCTACTTTGATCCTTGTTCTCACCGTATCCTCGTCTAACACTCTGCCGCTTCGGGTCACATACGTGACGGTCTTGCCGAAGCGATAGCGCACCGCACCAGTGCTTTCCCTAAGGACAATCGCGCTCCCCGGAGTGTACTCCGTGATTGTCCCATTGGCCTCGGTTGTGGTCGTCGTGGTGGTTGTGGTTTGCTGTTGTGGCTGCTGCGGCAACTGTCGCGTCTGCATAGGCGGCTGCCGCGAGGTCTGCCCCAACGCAAACGATGCCACACATGCCAAGGCAATGCTCAAGAGCACTTTCTTCATGATTTCCCCTTTCTTGTTTTAGTTGCGACGGCAATAGACCTCCCTCTTCCGGTCAATTTTGCGCCGGCGGAAAGAGCTTACCGCCATATTAAATTCGGATGCGCCCTGCACGGCGGATGTCGCCAAATTCATTAATCGCGCTTGAAGCATCCACTTGCTCAGAGAATTTTGGAACTCAATCCCTTGCATGAAATTCTGGATCGGCACCTCGGGTTTTCAATACGCGGAATGGAAGGGGAATTTTTACCCGGAAGATTTGCCGGCGGCGAAGATGCTGCCGTTTTACGCCGAGCGATTTTCTACCACCGAAATCAATTACACTTTTCGCCGAATCCCGGCGCCAAAGACGATTGAAAATTGGAAAACGCTGACGCCGGAAAATTTCCGGTTCGCGCTTAAAGCGCCGCAGAAAATCACGCATTGGTCAAAGTTGCGCGATTGTGCGGACACACTGGAGTATTTTTTGAAAGTCGTAGGCGACCTCGGCGAACGACTTGGCCCGGTTTTGTTTCAATTACCACCAACTTTCAAAAAAGATGCGGATGTCTTGAACTCATTTCTTCGCGAACTGCCCTCGATACGCGCCGCGTTCGAGTTCCGTCACGAATCATGGTTCGACGACGAAATCTTCGAGCTGCTCAAGTTACGCAACATCGCGCTTTGCATTGCTGACACAGACACGCTCGCGACGCCGAAAAAAATCACCGCCGACTACGGTTATCTCCGCCTCCGCCGCGAAGACTATCAAAAGACTGACGTCGAACACTGGGCCGAATTTGTGCGCGAACAAAAATCACATTGGCGCGACGCCTTCGTCTATTTCAAACACGAAGAAAGCGGCATCGGCCCGAAACTCGCGAAGCAAATGTTGGAATTGCTTTGTCACATTTGACTACAAGCGATGTGATAATGTCGTTCTGAGTGGAGCGAAGAATCTCGGATCAGTTTGGACCAATCCCCAACTGCAAATAAACCAGAGATGTTTCGCTTCGCTTAACATGACAGCGCCGTTTACCAGACGAGTTCTAGGCTTCTCTACTTGGCTTGATCTGGGCATGCCCCACTGCGGCAGGAGGCTCTGCCGGGACCGACCGACCCCGCCCGAAGACTAAACTGCTATCTGCCGGCCACGCGAATTACGACGGCCGAAATGTCTTTTATGTCGACAAAGGCGTCGAAAAATTCCGCGCCGGTCAAATTGGAAAGATGGACGACGTTGTCAGTGACTTCTGCGACCTTGCCTCCCATTTTTTCTCCAGATCTCAAATGCAGCTCGACAGTTTTGCCGGCGCTGCCCTGAAGGATGCTGAGGACGGTGGCATTAGGTTGCAGGACGGCTTTTTCTTGGGCGAGCAAACTGGAACAGCTGACCGCCGCAACCATGATTCCGAGAAGAAGTGAATAGCGTTTCATGATTAACTCGTTCTGCCTGGTTGCTGAGCGATTTGCGAGCAAATAATGATGATCGAACGCAATATCCAGCGGTTTCGGAACAGCCGGAATTCATTAGAATCCTAGTCGATGGATATCGCTGAAAATGTTGCGTGCGTGCGGGAACAGATCGCGCAGGCTGCCGCGAAGGCGCGGCGCGCAGTTGATGAGATCGAACTCGTTGCGATCACCAAGACGCATCCGGCTGAGAAAGTGCGCGAGGCGATTGAGGCTGGACAGACTTTGTTTGGCGAAAGTCGTGTTCAGGAAGCGCGTGCGAAGATTCCGGAACTGCCGTCGAACCTGCGCTGGCATTTTGTGGGACACCTCCAGAAAAACAAAATCCGGCATGCGCTGCCGCTCTTCGAGTTAATTCACAGCGTCGATTCGCTCGCCCTTGCTGAAGACATCAATCGGATTGCGGAGGAAGAAGGATTGCATCCGCGCGTTCTGCTCGAAGTAAATGTGGCAGGCGAGGGGAGTAAGTTTGGATTTTCACCCGAGAAGCTCCGCGACCAAATGGAAGGCCTGCTCGCGCTGCCGCGATTGTCGATCTTGGGCCTAATGACAATTCCACCGCTTGCTGAAGAAGCGGAAGCGTCACGGAAATATTTTGTTCAATTGCGTGAGCTGCGCGATCGTCTACAAACGGAGTTTCGCGTCGATCTCGCGCAACTCTCGATGGGCATGACGCAAGATTTTCCGGTCGCAATCGAGGAAGGCGCCACGCTGGTCCGCGTAGGGACGGCAATCTTTGGTGAAAGGTTAAAGCCACGCAGAGACTAGCCGCAGATGAACAGACAGTTTCAGAGATTTCTGGTTCTTGGATCCTCATCTCTATCTGTGTTTCATCCGTGTCCGTCTGTGGCCAAATATTCTCGATTAATTTAAATGCGTTTAGAGCCTACCAACATCCAGCAAATCGGCGACGAGCTAGCGATTGCTTGGAACGATGGCACGGAATCGTATTTCAAACTCGAAATGCTGCGGCGCGCATGCCCGTGTGCAGCGTGTGGCGGCGAACCAGACGCCTTGGGCAATGTCTCGCGCCCACACGTGAGTTATGCTGACAAAAGTTTTCGGCTGACCGGCTTCGATTTGGTAGGCGGTTACGCGCTGCAGCCGCGCTGGGCGGATGGTCACAGCACCGGCATTTACAGCTTTACTTACCTGCGGCGCTTAGGAGAAGCTTTTGTATAAGAGGGCAGCCCTGAACTCCGAAAGCTTTCGCGAGCAGGATTTTCGGGGGTTGGAACTAATCCGTGAGCTTGATGACGAAGATCGCGATCGTTTTCCTCTGCTTCTCGTTGTGCGGAGCGGGCACTTTCATTGTCTCGGCCGCGCACAAAGAGAGCGAGCCGCGAAGGATGAACGTGATTCCGGTCAAAAACCGCGAGATTGCACGGCCCGTTTGGGTTGTGACCTGATTCGGAATTGAAGGTAGCGGCGGTTCACCCAAACCGGTGGGCGTGTGATCTGCGGCTGAGGAGGGCTGGAATTGTGACACGCAAAAGAGTTGTTCGCGCGTCGAGCGGCTTCACCTTGCGGTCCGGCAACGAAGCTGGAACCACAAAAAATTCTCCGGGTAAAAGATCAACATCGCCGGAGCGAAGCGCGCCGCTCAGACAACAAATGATTGCGAATTCGCCGAGCGGCGCGATCTCGCGCGGCTGATCGAGATTCCATTTTTGGACCTCAAACAATTTATGCCTAATAAGAAGCTCACCTTGTGGCTCGACTAATTTCGGGCCGACATCCTTGAAGTCGATGCATTGAAGCGCTTGTTCAATATGTAACTGTCGTGGCTTGCCGGTCGCGGGGTCGACACGGTTCCAATCGAATACCCGATACGTGGTGTCGCTGTTTTGCTGGATTTCGACCAGCAGATTGCCCGCGCCGATTCCGTGAAAACGTCCCGCCGGAAGGAACACAGCGTCGCCCGCCTTGACGCGAATTTTATGAATATGCTCGGCCGCCGATCCTTCGCGTAATACTTTTTCGAATTGATCCCGCGTTGTCGATTCACGGAATCCGAGAAAAAGTTCAGCCCCCGGCTCCGCGGCGGCTACGTACCAGAATTCGGTTTTTGGTTCGCTTCCCAATTTCGCGGCGATTTT
>QHPD01000018.1 GCA_003218975.1 Verrucomicrobiota bacterium | reverse complement strand
GAACGTCGAGGCTGGCACGGCAACTTTCCCGACGCCCACGAACGATGGAGACCTGCCCGTCTCCGACATCGTCCGCGACGACGCAAAGCAGATGCTCTACGTCGCCACGGACTTCGGCGTCCTTCGGGGCGACGGAGATGGCACGGAAGGCTGGCACGTGACGAAGGGCCTGCCGCGCTTCGAGATCACGCATCTCGAGATCCAGCCGTCGGCCCGAGTTGCCACCTGCGTTGGGCTCGGGAAGAAGGACTGCCCGATTCAGATTTACGCAGCGTCCCACTCGCAGGGCATGTGGAAGTTGCCTCTAGGCAGCAGCGGGCCGTAACGCTGCTTGTTGATTCTGGGAAGAGGGCCGCAGTGGCGGCCCTCTTCGCCTGTTGGCGTGGTCGTTGAAAAATCGGGCGGAATAGTGAAAACTATCCGCCTGGTTTTTTTGTCCTGATGTCATTGATGCCCAACTCCGTGGCGGCTGCTGGCATTTTTCTAATGCTGGCTTGCGCTGCGTCCATTAAGGCTGCGCCACAAGGTTTCATGGAGGGGCATTTGAAGATTGTCGTGATCAGGGCGGTTGAACCAGATAACATACCGCTCCCCGAGAATTATGCCGAGTATCCGCTAATCATCCTGACTCAGGAGGGGAAAAGAGAGATCGCGCGGTTGACTGCAGACAAGTCTGGGAATTACCGGGTCGCGCTGCCGCCCGGCGCTTACATTCTCGCCGTGCAAGAACGCTCAGGAGAAGAACGCGCCGCGGAACGCATCCACGCGACCCCCCAACCATTCACGGTTGTCTCGAACCAAACTGTTCGCGTCGATATGACTATCTTTATAGGACCTGCTAAGGGCCAAGCTTCCGCGTACTCGGATTAGGCGTAGTTTGAAAATTGGGCGGATAGCCAAATCTATCCCGCCCATTTTTTCGGGGATGTCGTTACTCGATTAACCGATTTTCATCTGCACATTTTCGATTTTGGGTTGCACGACCTTGATTAGCATCGCGCCGCCCAGTCTTCAGCGGCCTTGAACCGGAGCGAAAAAAAACAAAATAGATACAGCCGACAGCCGGTCGCGCTTCGAACGCATTCTGCAAGGTCTATGAAGCTGCCTAACCTTTTCAGTGTCACTTCGGCAAGCTTACAACCCGCCCTGAAAAGTAACAACGGCGTTACTTTTCGAGTCTTGCGTTCCGAAACTCACTCACTCTTAACTCAACCTCTACTCTACAGCTTGCAAATCCATGAAAACTCGCCGTTGGCCTAATCTTCGAAAAACGGCAAGCAAACCGCGGTTGTTCGTTATATGATTTTGCTAGCCTTGCGTTCTTTCAAATTCGCTCAATCCGTCAACCCGAACTCTTAAAAAATATATGAAAACTCATCGTCTTAATCGTGTTCCATCACTTGTGCGCATTTTCGCCGCGGGCGCGCTCGTCTCCGCAGCCGCAGCAATGGCCTTCGTCGCAGCAAAAACATCCACATCGGCTAGCCACGCAAAGCCGTCCCTAAGCGACCTCAGGGTGCTCCATCGACGAGACACCTTGGAAACGTCGCATGGCGGACTCGGCGGACTCACACGCAGTGGAGAACCGGAATCGAGCCGCATCCACAATGGTCGTGCCCAGGAACACTACGATAACCGGGCGTATCCAAGGAAATGGATCGACGCTGCCCAACAGGTCGCTGCTGCAAACGCGGCCAGCGCGATCGCCGCTCTGTCGCCTGCCCTGGCAACCCCATGGACGGAGCTCGGACCGAGCGGCGTCCCGGCGGATGCTCTCGTCGCAGGCGAATCCACTGGCGCGACAACTGGGACAATCTATTCCGGGCGCGCAACGGCGATCGCCGTGTCTCCGACCTGTAAGCAGGGGGGGTCGGGCTGCACCGTCTTTATCGGAGCAGCTGGCGGCGGCGTGTGGAAGACGACCAACGCTCTCGCAGCTACCCCGACTTGGACTCCGTCGAACACGGGAATTCCGTCGAACGCCATCGGTTCGATCGCGTTTGACCCGAATGATGCGAGCGGCAATACCTTATACGTGGGAACCGGCGAGCCGAATGGCTCGGGGGACTCTGAGGCCGGCGTCGGTCTCTATAAGTCGACCAACGGCGGCAGTTCTTGGTCGCTAGTCGCTGGCAGCACCGCGAACACGGCGCCCTGCGCCTCCAATCCCTCGTCACTGACGTGTGCAGTTGCCACCGGGCGCTCGATCGGTGCGATCGCAGTCGATCCAGCTAACGCTAGCCACATCTTTATCGGCACCGACGTAGCCCGTCACGGGTCGTCGTCGGTCAACGGCGGCCGCTTCACGCCACCGGGAAGTGCCCAGGTCGGCCTCTACGAGTCGACTGACGGCGGAGCGACCTTCTCGCCGGCTGTAATCCTCACGCAGGACACCGTCAACCCGGCCAGCGCGAATGGCGGCGACTTTTTCCGCGGCGGCTGTTCGGACATAGAGCTCTACCGTCCGGGAAACGAGACGCAGGTCTACGCGGCGTTCTTCGACTACGGCGTCTTTCGCCGGTCGGTAACGCTGGATGGAAACAGCAATTTCAACCAGATCTTTAAGTCGGCGGGCAACGGTACGGCTGCAAACTCATTGGCTTCGCGCACCGAGTTCTCGCTAGCACCGATCACGACTGGCCCGAATCCTCGGCCCCTGCGCATCTACGTCGGCGACGCCGGCAGCGGGCCAGCGGATTTCTATACGGTTGCCAACGCCAATGTGACGGCGGCGACACTGGTCGGCGGGAACAACGGCGGCTGGACGAAGCGATCGAGTTCGACTAACGGCACGCCCGGTTTTGCCTCGTATAACTACTGTGAGGGGCAATGCTCCTACGACATGCCCGTTTTCTCGCCTCCGGGCTCGCCGGACATCGTCTACATTGGTGGGGCCATGAATTACGACGAGGCCTTTGGCACCCCGCCCATCACCAAGCGGTCAAACGGCCGAGCGGTGCAGCGCTCGCAAGACGCGGGCACCAACTTCACGGACATGACGATCGATACGAACGGAGTGAGCTTGCACCCGGATCAGCACGCGATCGCTACGACTCCGTTTAATCCGGACATCGTCTTCATCGCCAACGACGGCGGTCTCTGGAGGCTGAACGGCTCGTTCTCGGACGTCTCGAGTCAGTGCGGGTCGCGCGGTCTCACCGGCGCCGACCTGACCGACTGCCAGAACTGGCTGTCGAAGGTGCCAACGACAATCGCGACAATGAACCAGGGACTTGGAACGCTTCAGTACCAGAGCCTGTCGATCAACGTGCAGAATCCGCTCAATGACATCATGGGTGGCACACAGGACAACGGCACGCACGCCTTCAACTCCGGCAGCTGGTTCGTGAGTGTGTTTGGCGATGGCGGTCAGTCCGACACCAATGTCGGCAATCCCAACGTCCGGATGCACACGTACTTTAACGCTCCGGGGCTGTCGCAGGTCGACGTGAACTTTCGAGGCATCAGTCAGACAACTTTTAGTGAGGAAGGTTGGAACTGGATCGGGGACCCACCCAGTTTGAGCGGCGAGAACATGTCCTTCTACATCCCACTGATCGCCGACCCGAGCGTAAGCGGCACATGGTTCTTGGGCGCGCAGCACGTTTGGCGGACGCAGGACAACGGCGGTAACCAAGCTTTTCTCGAGGCGCACTGTGCCGAGTTCCCACTTCTTCCGGGCGGCTTTTCCAAGGGCGACTTGATCTTCACTGGTGCCTGCGGAGACTGGGAGGCTATCGGGAAGGACCTTTCCGGCACTTCCTTTGGGAAGGACAAAGCGCCCGGTCAGTATATCGTCGCAACGGAGCGGGCGCCGAGCGACAACAGCACGCTTTGGGCGGGACTGAGGCGCGGACGCGTTTTCATCTCGTCGAACGCCGATAAGGCAGGCGGTCAGGTTGTCTTTTTCCGCATCGACACTTCGTCGACGCCGACTCGCTTCGTGAGCGGGATCGCCGTCGACCCGTCGGACCCGAATCACGCGTTCATCTCGTTCTCGGGCTATAATGCGTACAACCCGACCCAGCCGGGGCATGTGTTCGATGTTCATTACGATTCAACAGGCCACACGGCGACCTGGACGAACATCGACCATAACCTCGGCGACGAGCCGATCACGGACATCGCACTCGACTCGAACACCGGAGACCTTTATGTGTCTACGGACTTCGGCGTCAACACGCTGCCGTCAGGCGGAAGCACATGGGTTCCAGCCGCAGCCGGCCTGCCGCCGGTGGCGAGCTACGGGCTGACGATCGACTCAAGCGCTCGGGTCCTCTATGCCGCAACGCATGGCCGGGGTGCCTGGCGCGTGAGCCTGCCATAGGATTTAGCTTTCCAGGCGCGGCAGCGAAAATCTGCCTCGCCTGGAGGCTTTGCCGGGTAAGCTATGTTCCTCAACCTGATTCTCGGGGGCATCTTTCTGGTGCTCGCCACTAGCACCGCATCGGGTGCTGCTTTGCCAACAGGCACCATGGAGGGACATCTGAAGATTGTTTCGCCCAGGGCGGTTGAACCTTCCGATGCGATGCCGCGACTGACGGTCGCGCCTGAAACCTATGCCAAATATCCGCTGATCGTCTTCAGCGCGGACGGCAAGAGAGAAATCGCGCGAGTCACTGCTGATGTGAACGGAAATTATCGCGTAGCGCTACCGCCCGGCGCTTATTTTCTGGATGTGCAAGACCGCACAGCGAGACGTCTCCGTGCGAGACCGCAACCGTTCACGGTTGTGTCGGATCAAACTGTCCGCGTCGATATGAACGTTGTCATTGGCTTCGCGAGGGGCGCGCTATAGCGCCGTTTTTTATCAGACAGTGGAGGCGGCTTTTCAGTGTACACCGCGCACGCAGCAAAAGCTTGCTCGAGTTAATCGGTCCCCGCGCCAATAACAGTCCCCTCACTCAAGGGATCGGGGCATGGCAGCCGCTTTCAATTCAAGGCCACTCGATTCAATCGGGGCGATAAATTGGTCTAGGTCAAGAAGTGAAATCCCTTGGCAGGATCGGATTCGTCGATAGTCGAATTGAGCGAACCCACTGAAGTCTTATAGTTCAGTGGATGCGAATTTTGCTACTCGAAGACGAAGAGAAAACGGTAGCCTTTCTGGCAAAGGGTCTTCGGGAGGGCGGCTTCAAAGTGAACGCCGCGCGCGATGGCGAAACAGGTTTAAGGCTCGCGTGCGCAGCCAAGTTTGATCTCCTTATCGTCGATGTCATGTTGCCAAAGATAGATGGTTGGGAAGTTGTCGCAGACCTGCGGCGCCGCGGAATTCGCACGCCGATTCTTTTTCTTACTGCGCGCGACAGTGTGCGGGACCGTGTGAAAGGACTCGAGTTGGGTGCAGACGATTATCTGGTAAAGCCGTTCGCATTTTCCGAATTGCTCGCCCGGGTTCGCTCGTTGTTGCGGCGCGCTCCTCATCGACAGACAGAACGCTTGCGCATTGATGATTTGGAAATCGACATGCGACGACACAAGGCGATTCGCTCCGGCGTGCCGCTTAATCTCACGCCGAAGGAATTTCTCCTTCTGACGCACCTGGTTCGATCGGCCGGCGAAGTGGTATCGCGCGCTGAAATTGCGGAACACGTGTGGGACATAGGATTCAAAACCAATACAAACGTTGTCGATGTCGTGGTGCGCCGTTTGCGGGCAAAGGTGGACGATCCGTTCAAGACTAAGCTCGTCCATACCATCCGCAGCGTGGGTTATGTCCTTAAAGCGCGTTGAACCTCGCTCCATTGCCGCCCAGCTTATTCTGCTTTTTACGCTGGCCGCGGCCCTGTTGCTTGCCTGCGGACTCGGCGTGTTTTACTGGATCGTTGTTCGGCACGCGTTCGCCGAAGACAACGCCGTTCTGGCCGACAAGGTTTCCGCATTGGCTGCGGACCTCAAAGAGAGCGGATCCGCCAGGGTTGCTGAAGAATTGAAAACCCATCGAGCCGACGAGCATGCCGCTTATTGGATCAGAATGCTCGATTCGCAGGGCCATACATACGCGGAGACGCCAGGAATGAATGGATTGCTTCCGCCAGAGATTTTTCCAACGGGGCAAACAGTAGCGACGACGCTTCGCAGCCCGAAGGATTATCGCAGAGGGGCGAGACTGTTTTCCCTGGTCGCGCTCAACGAAGAGTCCGGCGGTCAGAGTTACACGATTCAAGTCGCGCAGGACCGCTCCAGCGATGAGCAAGTCGAAAGGAACTTCACTGTTTTGTTTATCATAGTCCTTGCAGGCAGCGTTCTGGTCTCGACTTTGATTGCCATCACGGTCACAAAGCGCGGGTTACGGCCACTCGGAGAGATGGCGCAATCGCTCAGACGAATCGGCCCCACTCACTTGAAGGAACGCGTCGCGCCCGCGGACTGGCCGCGCGAGCTTCAACCACTCGCCATCGCTTTCGATGAAATGCTCAAGCGGCTGGACGAGTCCTTTACGCGGCTCTCTCAATTTTCTGCCGACCTCGCACACGAATTGCGAACGCCTATTGCCAACATGCTAGGTGAAGCGCAGGTCGCTCTGACGCGCGATCGCACTCCTGCCGACTATCGCGAAATCATCGAATCCACGATCGGTGAATGCGAACGGCTTTCCGGAATCGTCGATAACTTGCTTTTCGTTGCGCGCGTCGATGCAGCACGCGAACCAATCGCACGCAAGCGGTTCGATGCGCGCGCGGCGGTGGAGAAGATTGCGGCGTTTTATCAAATGATCGCGGACGATCATCATGTCGCGATCAGTTGCAGCGGCGAAGGTCAGATTTATGCCGACCCTGCCTTGTTCGAGCGCGCCGTGAGCAATCTCGTCGATAACGCCGTGCGTTTCACCGCGGAGAACGGCTCAATTCAAATCGCGCTTGCCGAGCACGGCGCTAATTTCGAGGTCGCAGTCAGCGATAATGGTAGTGGAATAGCTCCAGAACATTTGCCGCGTGTCTTCGATCGGTTTTACCGCGCCGAGTCATCGCGCAGCTCCGATGGAGCGGGCCTCGGCTTGGCTCTGGTCAAATCAATTGTCGATCTTCACAGCGGATCGGCGAGAATTCAGAGCGAAGTTGGTCGCGGTACAACCGTCACGCTTAGTTTCCCGAACGAGCCCGTGTAGCCGGGATCGGTGATCCCGGCAGATCTGACGGAATCTTCTGATGCTCCATCGAGATCATCGATTCCGACTCCAGGCGAAAATTGTCTTGCCAAACATGACAATTTTGTAATGATTCGCCGCCGAAATCGAGAAACAACCTATGATTGCATCCCGCTTTCACTGCCGAGTCGCGCGGCACCTCATTCCACCTGTTGCATGTGTATGCCTGCTTTTCCTAGCTAGTAATCATTCGGCCCTCGCGCAGGCGGCAACCGAGCAGGCGATCGTCGTCACGGGCGAGGAAGTGCCGACCGCCTACGGCGCGCCGCCCGGACTTTCACGCAGCCGTTTCTCCAACACAACGCAGGCTTATGTATTGCCGCCGTGGGCATTTTTCTTTGGCGAGATCTTTGAGGGCCAGGGGTTCCGCCATGGGCCGCCCGATTATCTCTTCACTCAAGAGATCGAAATGGGTTTGCCCTATCGTTTCGGAGTCGCCGCGGAAGGAAAGTTCGAACGATTTAATGGTGGCGGCGGCGCGGAGACAGTGAGTCTGGAAGCGCGATGGGCTCTTGCTGATTGGAACAAGATTCCGCTTAATCCAACACTCTTCGCCGAATACAAATTCGGCGTCGGCACTATTCGACATGAAGAAGTTCCACCTCCCTCACGAGGAGAAACAGAAGAGGAGGAAGAAGGCGGACCGCCCAAAGTCCCTGATGCGTACGAATTTCGCTTGCTACTCGCCCAGGACTTCCACGAGCGCTTTGAATGGGCCATGAACTGGTTCTTCGAAAAAGAGAATACCGGGGATCGCGGCCGCGAATGGGGCTTCTCCCAGAGCCTCATGACTCCCCTTTTCTTGCCCAACGAGCGCCTGAAATTGGGCCTGGAAATGGAATACAAAGATGTCACTACGAAAGACACACGCGGCGATCCCCTGAACAGTTTCGTCATTGGTCCGACCGTCGCATGGAAACCGACAGCGCAAACTCGCCTGGATATCTCGCCGCTGTTTGGCTGCACCGACGACTCCCCCGTCGCTGATGTGTTTGTTGTCTTTTCGTGGCTTTTCGGCGGCGAACGCGCCGAAGCCGAAGCGCCCGTGTCCACGCGGTTCCGTTACTACTCGGACGTTAGCTTCGCCGATGCGAAATCCGGAAAAGAAATCAAGCAGGTCGCGTTCGCGCCGTGTCCCCAATGGTACGGCGACTTCGAGTGGAACGTGAATCTATGGGGCACCTATGCTTTCACGAACACCGAGTACAATCCTAATCTTTGGCTGGTGGACGTCGTACAAAGTACCAGTGAAGGCCACCCCGTGCTCGGCACCTTCGACCATTACATCGGTGGCGATCACGCGTGGGGCGGCGGCGGGGACATCAAATATTTCTTCTGCCGCTACTTTGGGCTGGGCGTTGAAGGATTTGCGCTGGACACCAGCAAAAACGGCTTCGATATTTTTGAGGACCCGACGATCCCCATCTTTACTCGTAAAAGAATCAATCACGACCATACCGTTGGCGCTGTTTTAGGGACGCTTACATTGCGCTACCCAATTCCTTGCACACGTTTTGCGCCCTACGCCTGGGGTGGTGTCGGTGCAATTTTCGGCGGCGGCGAAAGGGATGTCCTTCACACGCAGGGGCCGCCGGACGCGTTCGCTGTCCATGCCCAGACGGATCACTTTGGTAGCGAAACCAAATTGCTCGGCCAATTTGGAGCCGGTCTCGAATTCCGAATCGCGCGGCGCGTCGGTTTAACTAACGACTTGAGCTTCGGCGTGATCGACGGGCCGCAAAATAATTTTGGAATGTTCCGCAGCGGCCTCAACTTCGCCTTTTGAACTCGGCAATCGCATGCTTTTTGGGTTCAAGGCACGCGAACCGCTCTCGCCGACTGGAAACACGCGTATCAGCAAGCTGACGCCGTAAAGATTAGCCTGATTAAAGTTAGCCTTTGGGCGGGATAGCGAATCTATCCCGCTAAATTTTTTTGTGGCGATGTCATTACTCGACTAACCGATTTCCACTTCCGCCTTTTCGATTTTAGCTTGCGCGACCTTGCGCTCAACCGCTAGGACTTGCCGTCTGAGCCAGCGTTGAATCCGACAAAAAAAGGAAAATAGACACAGCCGACATGCGGTCGCGCTGCGAATGCTTTGCAGGAAGATCTATGAAGTTGCCTGACCTTTTCAGTGTCACTTCGGCAAACTTACACGTCCAGTCTTGCTCAACCCTTAAACTCCAACCTCTAACTAACAACCCAAACTCATAAAAAGTATATGAAAACTCATCGTCTTAATCGTCTTCCATCACTTCTGCGCATTTTCACGGCGGGCGCGTTCGTCTCCGCAGCCGCGGCAGTAGCCTTCGTGGCGCTGAGTACAACGAGCATTCACGCCCAGAGTAGTAAGGCAAAACCCGCCAAGCCCCTGAAATTCAATGGTGTGATAGGTCCGCTTACCGAATCCGCAGATGCCCCCATTAACCAAGGCACCTACAAGAATCCGCCCAGCCCGATCTGTAGCACGCCGACAAGCCTGGCGGCTAATGTGAATACGGATTGTGAAGACGCCGGCCCGTCCAACGAAACCAGCATCGCGATTAATCCCACTAACTCGCTAAACAGGATCGGCGGCGCCAATGACTATCAACTTGTCCTAACCTCCGGCGGTTATGTCACGGAGACCATTCTCTCGCGGGCCCATGTCACCTTTGATGGTGGCCAGACGTGGACAACTTATCCTGTTCCATTTAACGGATACACGGCTACCGGCGATCCGGCTCTAGCCTTCGACGCCAACGGCACTGCTTACTATGGCACGCTGGGGTTCGTGTTTTCCCAGGGAAGGTCACCCGGATTCACGAATCCCGATATCCTGGTGGCGCATTCTACCGATGGCGGAAAGACTTGGGATGAAGTACGGGTGGCCGGCGGCACCGGTAACGCAACTGGGCCTGGCATTTTCAACGATAAGGATTACGTGGCAGCTTGGGGCAACGGCAACGCGATCGTGACTTGGGCGCGCTTTACCGATGGCTTCGGGGGAGCCACTATCAACGCTCCAATTTTTGCCTCCGTCACTCATGACGGCGGCAAGACCTGGTCTACGCCTACCGAGATCTCAGGATCGGCAGCTTTCTGTAACGGTGCACTGGGCGGTAACGCTTGTGACTTGGACGAATTCGCCGTACCGACAGTCGCGGCGGACGGCAGTATCTACGTGGCTTTCGAAAACTTTTCGGATTTTGCCACGGGACGTGATCAGTATCTGGTCGTCAAGGTTGACCCGACGACGGGACAGCGTATTGCCGGTCCCTACAAGGTCGCCGGAATCATAGACGGTTTTACTGATTATCCGATCAACATCGACGGGCGCCAGACTTACCACGACAGCCAGTTCCGCAGCAATTCGGGTGGAAACATTACCGCTGATCCGACCAATGCGTCGCACCTTGCAGTCGTCTGGTCGGATATGAGGAACAGCACTCTACCCGCACCTAGCAACCCGTACTCAGCGACGACGAACTCTGATGTCATTGTCAGTCAATCGTTCAATGGTGGTATGACGTGGTCAGCGCCAACCGCGATTACGGTATCGAACGATCAATTCCAGCCCTGGGGCGCTTATGATACAAGCGGCAAACTCCGCATCGGCTACTTTGATCGCTCCTATGATGCTGCAAATCACAAGTATGGATACACACTAGCCACAGAAACGACTGCTGGGTCACTGACCTTCACGACCTCGCAGGTCACGACGACCCTGTCCGATCCCACAATGGGCGATCGCTGGTTCTCAGGGCGTACGCCGAATCCCGCTTTCCCGCATCCCACCACTTTTTTGGGTGATTATAGCGGCATTGCTGCTACAACCGGCGTGGCCGCACTGTGGACCGATATGCGCAATACTGTCTTCTTCCCGCCACGCAGGGGAGCGGGCGAAGACGCTTTTTACGCGACGGCCCCCTGAGCTGAACTCAGCGGAGAGCCGCAAAAACCACAGGTCCAAATAGCCGATTTCGACCTGTACTTTTTCGATTTGAGCTTGCACGACGCTGATTAAGGCCGCGCTGCTCAGTTTCGTCGGAAAAAGAAAATAGATACAGCCGGCATGCGGTCGCGCTGCGAATACGTTCTCGCAGATCTATGAAGTTGCCTGACCTTTTCAGTGTCATTTCGGCAAACTTACACGTCCAGTCTTGCTCAACCCTTAAACTCCAACCTCTAACTAACAATACTTTATGAAATCCAATCACTGGTTTAGTCATTCCAAGTCTGTCCTTTCTTATTTACGCGCCGCAACCGCAGTGACGTTATTCTCTGCCGCAGCGGCAATGGCTGTTGTCGCCATCGACCCGCTCGTCAACGTCGGCAGCCCGTCCAGCCCATTCGCACAAAACAAGCAAAATGAGCCTGCGCTGGCGGTAGATGCCAATCATCCGCTCGTTCTCGTTGCGGGCGCGAACGACGAGATTGACGTTGAAGCCTGCAATGCGGGTGCGGACAACACCTGTCCCTTCACGCCCGGCGTCGGCACATCCGGAGTCTACTTTTCGTTTAACGGCGGTGCCACTTGGATCCAGCCGACCTACACTGGCTTTAGCGCGCGCGCCTGTCTTGGCGTGGTAGGCCCCGATGCTGGATGTACGCCTGTTGTTGGACCTATCGGCACGCTGCCGTGGTACTATGAAAACGGGTTGGTCAGTGATGGCGACCCCGCGCTCGCGTTCGGACCCAAGCCCGATGCCAACGGTCACTTTTCATGGGCGAATGGCTCGCGCCTCTACTACGCAAACCTGACCCACAATTTTACAGACGGCTTCCCCCCCCCATCGCGGGACGAGACGTTCAGGGGCTTTGAAGCCATCGCCGTGTCGCGTATTGACGGCGCGCCTGACTTGACGCCCACCATTGTGTCAAACAAGAACAACTGGAAAGTGCCCGTCCTCGTCTCCAAGCAGTCGGCCACGACCTTTAGCGACAAGGAGCAGATCTGGGCAGACAACGCGGAGAGTAGCCCGTTCTTCGGCAACTGCTACCTATGCTGGTCATCGTTCCAGAGCCTGAGCAGCGGGAACGCCGCGCCGAATCCGATGGTGGTCGCGACCTCGAGGGACGGAGGAAACACCTGGACACAGAAGCAGGTCACCACCGCAAGCAACAATCCCTTTAACCCGAAGCAGGGATTCGGCCGCTCCGGCTGCACGGTGCGAACTGACAGCAACGGTGTTGTCTATGTCCTGGCAAACCAGTTCGCAGTCGGAACGCCTGGTCAGGGCTCGCACATCCTGGTCAAGTCCTTCGACGGAGGGCACACGTGGACTCCGCCGAAGAACATCGGCCTCGCCGTGGACACCTGCTTCTCGGTGCAGTTCGACGGCACCAGCTTCCGCTGCGTCGAGGACGGCGTGGCGGGCGCACGTGACGACCTCTCGTCGGCTCCTAGCATCGACATCGCCAACGGCGCCCCGACCGGGTCGGGAGCGACGAACGAGATCCTCCGCACCTGGGTCGACGGCCGCGACGGCGTCACCAGCCCGCACGTCTACACCAGCGTCTCAACGAACGCCGGCAACACGTGGTCTCCGCCCGTCTCGCAGGAGACCTCCGGCGATCGCGGCTACTACTCTGCGATCGCGATCTCGCCAAATGGAGGGGACGCCTACCTCGTCTACAACGCGTTCACGACGCCGTTCCGCAACGACACCACGAGCTTGAGATCGCTGGTCGGGGTCGTCAAGCATGCGGACATCAGCGGTGGCGTGCTCGGCGGGTTCTCGGATCTCCACCGGAGCACGCCTGGCGACCCGCGGGGCTCCAGCCAGAACAACCTGTGGCTGGAATTTCTCGGCGACTATGTCTACGCCGTCGCGACGAACACCTACGGCGCGGCGGTCTGGAACGACACCCGCAACGCGGCCGACTGCCCGGCCATTGACACCTGGCGGCAAGCGGCCCAGGATGCCATCGCCAATGGGACGGCCGTGCCGACGAAGCCCGCTCCTCAGCAGGATTGTCCAGCCACATTCGGCAACAGCGACATCTTTGGTGGCTCGTTTGCGGATCCGACTCCATAAGAGAATCCCGAAGATTTGTTGAGAAGGGCCGGCAAATGCCGGCCCTTCTGCTAGGCGGCCGTTTTTCGCCTGACAACACGAAGGATCGCTGCGATTACGATCTGGGCTGCATGCCAAATCCGCATACATTCGCAGTAGCATTTATTTAATTGGTCTCACGACGCCGAATCGGATGAAAATTTTTGTGCAGCGGTGATTGCCAGGTGGAGTTGCGTAATTGACAAACCCGATTGCTTGCGGTTAGATAATGGCGGTAATTTTCTTCCCCGCTAGTTCTTCTCTCGCGGGGCGCTCTTCAGAAACCGCAGCTCTTAGTCAACTTCATTTCCAAACAACAAATCCGCATCCATGTCGGGACATAGCAAATGGTCGAAGGTCAAGCGCTTCAAGGGCGCGATTGACGCGAAACGCGGCAAGATTTTCAGCAAATTATCGAAGGAAATCACCATCGCCGCGAAAACCGGCGGTGGCGATCCCAACGGCAACCCCCGTTTGCGCAGCGCGATCCAGGCGGCCCGCGCGCAGAGCATGCCGAACGATAACATCGAGCGCGCGATCAAACGCGGCACCGGCGAGGGCAAAGACGCGCAACACTTCGATGAGATTGTGTACGAAGGCTACGGCCCGGGCGGCGTTGCAATCATTGTGGAAGCCGCGACCGACAACAAAAATCGCACCGGCGCGGAGATTCGCAGCGTCTTCACCAAGCACAACGGCAACCTCGCTTCCAGCGGCAGCGTTTCGTACATGTTTCACCGGAAGGGCCAGATCACCGTGCCGCGATCGAGCATCGATGAAGACCGGATCTTGGAACTTGCGCTGGAGGCTGGAGCGGAAGAGTTGACAACCGACGAGGATCAGTATCTTATCATCACTTCCCACGATCAGCTATACGCTGTAGCTGAAGCTCTCAAAAATGCGGGCGTAACTACCGATGGGCAAAAGTTTACATTCATTCCCGATACGACTGTTCCGGTTGCCGATGAGAACGTGGCGCGCCAGGTGTTGCGATTGTGTGACGCGCTCGAAGAGGACGACGACGTGCAAAACGTCTATTCAAATCTAGAAATTCCTGACGAAATGCTGGCCGTGTTGCCAGCCTGACCAAAAAAGATTGCCGCTGAAATTTGTGAAAGCTGTCCGCCGCGGCGGACCAAGAAAGATTCTACTTATGGACGAAAACAACGACGAAAATCAACCTGCGCCCGTAGAAA
>QHPD01000017.1 GCA_003218975.1 Verrucomicrobiota bacterium | reverse complement strand
TCCGTATACGGGATCCCGGTGACGAGCGTGTAGTCACTCGTATACCCGCTCAGCGCCGGGTCGTCGTTCGTGAGCCGCGCCTCGGGATCGGCTGTGAAGGATGCAATCGCGCTGACCGCAGCGGCTGCCACAAACGTGACCGCGGCGGAGATGCGCAGGTGTGAGAAGAAACGATTTTGACTAAACCGACGCAGAGTTTTCATAGATTTAAAAGGGTTCCAGCCGGTAATCGCATTTGGGGTAAAAAAGGGATGTGCAAAATGTCGAGCTGCCTTTGATTTTTTTGACTTCAAATACTGTGTCGCACGATTAGTCCTTGGGATTCTCACCGCCCCGAAGAATTTCGATACAGCGCTTCATTAAAGAACTGCGTTGCCAGCAGACGATGCAAAGTTGCGCTCATTCTCTAAAGTCGCCCGTGGGCTCCTGCCCTCAATCACGTTGCCCCGCTTCGTCAAGCGAACGAATTGGGTATGGCTTTTGCGTTTGGGCTGACATGGATAGCTTTAAGTTAATGGCCACTACGCGCGTGGGGACAAAAGATTCTCCTTGCAAAGTCGGACACTTTTCGAACCGCTGCGTCCGTCTCTATGGATACCAGGGCCAGGAGTAGAAAAGTTCAGTTGATTCTCAACGGCAAAGTGGCCGGCAATGACGCGCTCCGGACCGCAGTTGTTCGGCAGCGAGTAGTCGGGCATGGCATCGAAGTACGAGTGACTTCGGAAAAGGGAGACGCGCGGCGGTTTGTGTCGGAAGCAGGCGAAGTGGATTTGCTGATTGCTGCCGGTGGGGACGGTACACTGAACGAGGTGGTTCACGGTTTAATGGATCTCTCCATGGCCCAGCGGCCCGTTTTGGGAGTGGTGCCACTAGGGACCGCGAATGACTTCGCTACCGGATGCGGCATTCCGCGTGATCCGGAGAAGGCGCTGGCGCTCTGTATGGAAGGTGACGGAGTTCCAATCGATGTCGGTAAGGCCAATGAGCACTGGTTCCTAAACGCAGCCAGCGTTGGCTTCGGCGCCGAGGTCACAGCGACGACTCCGCCGGAACTCAAACAGTTGCTTGGCCCTGCCGCGTACGCCGTGATGGGCGCAATTCTGGCGATGAACCTTCATCAATATCACGGAACGCTCACCCTGCCGGATCGCGAAATCATTGGCAGTGGCCCAGTGGCGATCGTCGGGAATGGCCGCCAAACGGGCGGCGGTGTCCAAGTCGCTCCCCGCGCACGTATTGACGACGGTTTGCTCGATGTGCTTGTCGTTCGTCATATCCCGGCGATCGCGCTGCTCTCCGCCGCGCGAGAGTTGCAACAGCTTTCACCGGATGGCGAGTATATCTCATATTGGCAGACTCCTTGGGCCGAGGTCTATCCCGAAGAAGCGATTCCGGTCAACCTGGATGGCGAGCCGGTACGGTTTTCAAGCGTCCGATATGAAGCCGTACCAAGGGCGATTCGGCTGATCGTTCCGCCGAATTGTCCATTACTATCGGGAGCCGTGAAGTAAGGGGTCAACGCGAAGCCGTTCCGCTCTTGTCACCGTGCTCGCAGAGGATAGCAAGGCAACTCTGCATCCATGGGGTGATGACACGAACCAGGAATTGACCAGTGGACCGGAGCCGATAAAGTTGAAGCTTAGGGAGATGCAGGACGATTGGGCGAAGGGCTGTCGGAAGCAGTAGTTGGAATAGCAAAAAGAACTTCTTGAAATTTCGGCATTTCCAGAAGCTCTTACGCCCGCGCGTGTGCGTAAGCATTTGTGCGGTCTCGATTTCCTAACACGGCTTTAGCTTAGCTCACCACTCCACGTTTGCTGATGGTCTTTCTCCGGCGGAGATTAGGCGCATCGGATTCCATATGCAAAGCGAAGAGTTTCTCTTAGCCATTGCGCAAGTGCCATCATATATTCCAGGCGGCGAAAGGTCTTTCTGGAAGCTCATTGAGCTCCTGCTGCAAGTCGTCGGGTTTCTTGTCGTGTTGTGGCTGATGTGGGTTGTACTGCGATGGATTATTGGGAAGCTTGCGGCGACGTTTCGCAGAAAATGATATTCGCGCGCGCGGGGAGAGCTGCCTCACAAAAATTGAATGGCGATTGCACGAGCGTGCTATGTGATCCGCGTTTACGATGAAGGCGACAATGTGATTGAGACGCATGAGCACGCGGCCGAGTTCAAAGAGCCATAATCCTTTGCAGATTTGGCAAGTAGGCAACCTTAGGTTGATTTCGACCGAAGTCGCGCAGGGATGCAGCGTCACAGCTTGCGCCTGTGCGCGATAGCCGGGGATCTCCGAGAGTTTGCGATTAACATAAGCGCGCACCCAGATGGCGAGATAAACGTGCACGATGGCGACCGCTGCGACTAGGACGAGAAGCAGCCAAAAACCACCACCGTTTTGACCAGCCGTTTCACTTACAAGCCTATGCGCGCGAAAGATTGCATTGCGATTACTTAAAGAACGCGCTAGAAGCCTCTGTCGGCTGCGAATTTCTAGTTGATGCGCGCGCGCGATTTTCCGTCGGTCTTGCTGGAGAGTGCCGGTGCATGGGTGGAGGACAATGCATTGCGCCTGAGTGCGTCGCTGGCATTCTATTCAATCTTCTCGCTGGCTCCGTTGTTGGTCATCGCTGTCTCTATCGCCGCGCTGGTCTTCAGTGAGGAAACCGTGCGAGAGCAGGTCAGCGCGCAACTTGAAGCATTGGCAGGGCCTCGTGCGGCGGATGCACTCGAGACGCTGCTGGCCGCAACGGCGACGCAGAAAAGAACGGGAACGTTCACCGCAATCGCCGGGATAGCGGTGCTGCTGTTTGGTGCTTCGGGAGTATTTGCCGAGTTGAAGGATGCTCTTAACACTATCTGGGGTGTCGTCGTCAAACCGGGTCGCACATTGCTCCGGTTAATCCGAGATCGGCTTATGACCTTCTCAATGGTTCTATCGATAGGATTCCTGTTGCTAGTGTCATTGCTGCTCAGCGCTATCCTGACTGCGCTCAGCAAATACATGAATTGGCTGCTGCCTTTGCCAGTATTCCTATGGCAGACGTTGGATTTTCTGGCTTCCCTCAGCGTGATCACTGTGCTGTTCGCCATGATCTTCAAGATTCTGCCTAATGTCCGCATCGGCTGGCGTGACGTGTGGCTTGGCGCGGCTGTCACGTCACTGCTGTTCGTCCTCGGCAAATTCCTCATCGGCTTTTATCTCGGCGCCAGCAGTATCACCTCGGCTTATGGCGCAGCTGCGTCGGTGATCATTGTGTTGCTTTGGGTTTACTATTCGGCCTGTACCTTGTTTTTTGGCGCCGAGTTCACGAAGGTTTATGCCTGCAAGTTCGGCTCTGGCATTATCCCCGATAACCGCGCGATGCTCTGGAGCGAAGCCGTGCATGCTAGGCTCATCAGTGAGCTCGACAGACCGCAGATACGATCTCGCGCGGCGCGAGTCGAATAAAAAATCGCCACGTACGCTGGGTAATTGCGCTCACGTGGCTTCAACTGCGTTTCTGACTCTGTGTCTTTTCGCAAACATGTCACACGTACCCGCGCGCGCGATGAAACGTTTTCCGTCGCCGCGATGGGCGTCAGCAACAAAGATTGTCCGTCCGCGAGAATCCACCGCTGAGACGCAGCCCCAACTCCAACCGGCTTTGCTGAGGTTGTCAGCGATGATTTCCCAGTAATATTTCTTTGGCGCGCAGTGGCTCAGTCTGGGATGACCGCGCCTGCCATCCTGTGCCGCCCTATCGCAAATGTCCCAGCGGCAACTTTCCCTGTCCTGTCAATATCCCAATGAAGGAGCGCGCAACTATGATGAGGGTTCTTAAACCATTGCAAGACAAGGCCACAACCGGGGCGGGCAAAAAGCTTGTGCTACCGGAGCCGCGCAGGGTTAGGTTTCTCATCCGCGGAGAAGGGCCGGTATCAGCCGGAGCGGTAACGATTGAGTGTTGCCCGGAATCTACAAAGGCTGGCAGGTTTTGGATGGAGCTGGCAACCATCCGCGTGCCCGCCGATAGTGGTCTGGCGCAATATTATACTGAGGAAGCTTCCGGCCTTTTCAGGGCGCGTATTTCGCAGGCTGTGAGCAACGGGACTGTAACTGTGACACCCTTGGTTTCCCGTGGTCGCCCAGATCGGCCGGACCGGACAAAGGTTGTGTGACACCAGCAAGGGATGTTTCGACTAGTGCCTCGCGTACGCGCGCGCGGAACGCGTGCGCGACTGGCTCTGAACTGCGGCGAACCTCGATCCAAGGCTCAGCTCCTTTTTGTGCCGTTGCCCGATTTTCCGGCAGGGCTCAATGGTCCAGCAGGCTTCAAGCACAGCCCGGCTATTACGGTTTCCGTCATTTCCGTTGCTGCTCACGCGCGAGAGAAAACTTTTTCGGACAAAATCGGACACTCGAAGTGCATAATTCTGCGCGAATCGTGCAAACGATCCGATTTGCATTTTCCACTCTAACACGCAGCCTAGCGCATGTTTGTGGCGGAATTGCGCAGAGCCGCGCAAACTTCAAAGTGGGTTCGAATCCCGTTAGGGTCGCACTGGTTGATGCTGGTGATCGCCAGCGTGTTGTTCGCGCTGGTCGCGATGCTGGTGGATTTGAAGCCCGTGGTGGATGAGAACTTTTTCTTTTCAACCAATGATCCCGGAATCCTCCAAACCAAAAAGATCGAGCGACGGTTCCCGTCGCAGCCGGAAGTCATTTTGGCGGTGTCGTCGCGCAATATTTCTTCGCCGCGATATCTGAGTCGAATTCAAAAACTCACGCAGCGCGTCCACACCATCGGCGGAGTGAACGCGGTCAAGAGCCTGGCGGAGGGGCCAAAGAGTTTTGACGACGCGCTCAAGAGCCCGTTCTGGAGCCGGTTGCTAATCGCGCACGACCGGAAGTCCAGCAACGTCATCATCTTCATCGAAGGCAAGCAGACTGAAAAGCCGATCCTGCGTCTGGAGCAAATCGTGCACGAGCTCGACGCGCGAGATTTTCGCATTCACATAGCCGGTCCGCCGTACGTGGTGGAAATGCTCCGGCGCAGTCTGGCGCACGACTTCCGCTACTTCAGCCTCACGGCGATCGTGTTGTTTGGGCTGACGATGGCGGCGCTGTTCCGATCGGTCCGGGTGTTTGTGGGAATGCTTTGCACATGCACAAGCGCCGTCTTATTGACCTTGCTCCTGCAATCGATGCTCGGGCACAAGATCGGTATCCTGACGGTGAACCTCGGCACGATCGTGTTCGTCATTGCGTTGTCGCATCTGGTTTACATGACGTTCAACTGGCAAACGCTCGCCGACCGCGCACACCGCATGGGCAAAGAGTCGCCGGATCTCGCAGCAGCCGCGCGTCGCATGACTTTTCCGCCTTCGTTCTGGTCGATGGTCTGCGCGTCGTTGGGCTTTGCCAGTCTGCTTATTGTGCAGGCCAAACCGCTGCGGGAGCTGGGATTTGGCGGCGTGCTCGGCACGGTCATTGCGTTTATTTGTGCGTATTTGATGTATCCGGCGTTTCTACGCTGGGCTGTGCCGCGAAAAAGTAAAATCGTGGAGGCGGAACCTACGCAGGCATTTTGGTCGCGCCTTTTTGCGCTGCTTTCGTTAGGCGCCATTTTGCTCGGCATTAGTTTGGGATTTGGCCTGACCCGAGTAAACACGGATCCAAGTCTTCTCGATTATTTCAAACCGCATCAGGAATTACGTGATGGATTGGAATTCGTGGACCGCACCGGCGGCTCGAATCCGCTGACGCTCGTGGTCTCTGCAGCAAACGGAAGCCCACTGAACACCGACGAGGCTTACAAGAAGATGTGGACGCTGCACGGCGCGCTGGAGAATGACAAAGACGTCGGGACCGTGATTTCGCTGCCGACTCTTCTAGCCGAAGGCGATCGCACGCCGTTTTCCTTTCTCATCAGTTACGAAAAAATGATGGAAATCATGGAGCAACCAAAGTACGCCCGCGTAGCCAAGAGTTTTGTGACCGAGGACCGCAGAGAGGCGGTATTCATGGTTCGAATGATCGAGGCGCGCCGGACGAAGTATCGTGTCGATGTTGTCAACGATCTTCGCGCGGTCTGCCGCAAATACGGATTTAAGGCTGACCTGGTCGGCGGCATTTATTATTTGCAAGGGCGACTGGCCAAACTGGTCGCTGAAAGCCTGGTGACCGGTTTGTTCTGGCTAAATTTGTTGTTCGTCGTGATCGCGTGGGTCGTCGCTCGATCCGTGCGCGGCGCGGTCGCAATGATCGCGAGTCTGACACTCGTGCCGTTGTCGATGTTGGGCGGGATGGGCTGGTTACATGTGCCGGTGGACATCATTTCCGCGCCGGCCACGAATGTCTGCATCGGCATCGCCATCGATTCAATGATTCATCTCGTCTTCGGTGTCCGCCGCGCGCAGCGCGACGGAAAAAAAGGTTGGACTGCGTGGGTGGCGGCACGCGAAGAACAATGGCGTGGGATCGTTTATTCGGACGTGATCATCGCCGCCGGCTTCGCCATTTTCGTGCTGTCGGATTTTCCACCGACCCAGCGGTTCGGTGTTGTGGTCCTCGCTGGATGCATCATCGATATCCTGGCAAATCTATTCGTTCTGCCGCTGCTCGGCGGCGCCCAGTGGAAACAGAAATCATGACGGCACCGCCCAACGCGTTTAATGCGTTCGCTGATATCATCGCGCACACTTTGAGATAACGCCTCGTGCGTCGGTGCAGATTCCGGCGCGTAATTTATGAAACGCCGCGTGGCGATGCCACGCGATGTCGATTGGAAATTGCGCGGTATTCACGCTAGAAGTTAATCCTCATGCCAGAGCAACGCGGGACTCCAACCATTACATCGACAAGCGATCAGCCAAAGAGCGCCCCAGTTATCACGGTGGAGAACTTTTACAGTTCGCACGCCGAAAAGTTGCAGATGAAATTGGAAGGCCCCCGCGTGGGGTTCCATCGCAAAATTCGCGAGCCGACGATTAACCGTCCCGGTCTGGCGCTCTCCGGGTTCTATACTTATTTCGCGGAGAAACGGGTGCAGGTGCTGGGCGCGGCTGAGCACTCGTATCTGAAAAGTCTAACGCCCAAGACCCGCGTAAAGCGATTTCGCGACCTATGCGCGCGCAAGATCCCTTGCCTAGTGATGTCGCGCGGATTCCATCTGGCGCCCGACCTGCTGGCGGTGACTGCGGAAGCGCAAATCGCGGTGCTTCGCACGCCAATGATCACGATGAAGTTCATCAACGCGGCCACCATTGCGTTGGAGATGGATTTCTCGCCGACCGTGACAGAATTCGGCAGCATGGTGGACATCCTCGGAGTAGGAGTCTTGATCCGCGGGTCCAGCGGCATTGGCAAAAGCGAATGCGTGCTCGGATTGATCGAGCGCGGCTACAGCCTCGTGTCCGACGACGTGACGCGGATCACGCGGCTGGAGGGGCGCGAGCTTATGGCGACGGCGCCCGATCTCACGCGCAATCACATTGAGGTTCGCGGGATCGGCATCATCAATGTGGCCTCAGTTTTTGGCATCGGCAGCATCCGAATCGAGAAGCGCCTCGACCTTGTTGTGACGCTGAAAGATTGGCAGGAGGTCGAGTCGGTGGATCGGATCGGACTTGATCGCGAGTTTTACGAAATCCTAGGGCTCCAAGTACCGCATTTGACGATTCCGGTGAGACCCGGTCGCGACATGGCGCGTCTGATCGAAGTCGCTGCGATGGATCAGAAACTAAAGGGCCTCGGCCACGACAGCGCCATCCAGTTTAACGCCAAGCTGCTCAATTTGATGGAGCACAGGGGAATCAAGTGATGAGCTTGCTAAGTCGAAGAGCCAGCCGCGTCGCGCCGCCGCAGAAGATCGACAAGGAAATTTTAATTGTGAACCGGCTCGGTCTCCACGCGCGCCCGGCTGCGATGTTCGTGCGCATCGCCAGCCGTTATCGCTCGGAAATTTGGGTGTCGAAAGAGGGTGAGGAAGTCAATGGCAAAAGTATCATGGGTCTGATGATGCTGGCGGCGGGGCAGGGATCGAAGCTGCGCATCCGCTGCGAAGGCCCGGATGCGGAGGAGGCCATGGAGGAACTGGAGGCATTAATTAACGCGCGGTTTAACGAAGATTAGATGGCTATATCAGGCGCATGCGACCTGTAAGTTCTTAGCGCTGCCCCGCATCAAACAGAAGTTTCGCCTGTTTGACATCTGCTTTACTCTGGCAGCTGAATGAGCGCCGATAACGCGAGACAAGAAGTTTGCTTCTTCGGAGCGGGCGCTTCACCAGGAATCGCCCGCGGCAAGATCCACGTCGTTCGCGATGAACTCGATGATGTGCCGCGGTATCGCATCGCGCCATCTCAGATCGCCGACGAAATTGGGCGGTTCGAAGCGGCGCTCATTCAAACGCGGATGCAAATCCTCAAGATGCAGCAGCGCATCGCGGAATCGATCGGAGCCAAAGACGCCGCAATTTTTGATGCCCATCTTCTCGTAGTCGAGGACCGCACGTTGATCGACGAAGTGTTGCGGAAACTGGAAACCGATCTTTGGAATGTCGAGTGGGTTTTTCAGGAAGTCGCCACCCGTTACGCCGCGACCCTCAGCAAAATCGATGATCCTTATTTGCGCGAACGCGCTCTGGACATTCAGGATGTGTGCAAGCGGGTGATCCGGAATTTGCAGGGAAAAGCGCCTAGGGCATTTCTAGCCTTGACGGAGCCGCATATTCTTGTGGCGCATAATCTGACGCCCTCCGACACCGCGTCTATGAACAAGAAGCACGTGCTCGGGATCGCGACGGATCTTGGCAGCCGCACGTCGCACGCCGCAATCATGGCGCGCTCACTCAATATTCCCGCGATCGTCGGGTTGCACGACATCACCGCAAAGTTGGAAACGGGTCAGTACGTTCTACTCGACGGCATCGATGGCGTGCTGATTGTCAATCCAACAGCGGAGACGCTTGCCAAATACGCGGAGATCGAATCGAAAAGAGCTAAAGTTGTGGCGCAACTGAAAGAACTGCGTGAGACGACTTCGACCACGCGCGACGGCCGCCATATTGTCCTCTCCGCCAACATCGAGCTTCCCGAAGACGTCGAGGCGGTCTTCGCCAATGGTGCGGAGGGAATTGGACTTTATCGCACCGAGTTTCTCTATTTGAATCGCAACACTCTGCCGACGGAAGAGGAACAATATGAAACGTATCGGCAGGTGGCAGAGCGCGTCCGGCCGCATCCACTGATCATTCGAACATTTGATCTTGGCGGCGACAAGCTGGCCGCGGGCACCGTGGATATGACCGATGAATTGAATCCATTCCTTGGCTGGCGCGCGATCCGTTTTTGCCTCGAGAACATTGACATCTTCAAAACGCAGCTGAGCGCTATTCTTCGCGCCAGCACGGTGGGCAACGTGAAAATCATGTTCCCGATGATCTCCGGCTTGGATGAATTACGTCGCGCCATCGAAGTGCTGGCGGAGTGCAAAGAAGAGTTGCGTAAGGCAGAGATCGACATCGCCGACAAAATCGAGGTCGGCGCGATGATCGAGATCCCAAGCGCCGCCATATCTGCTAACGTGCTGGCCCGCGAGGTGGATTTTTTCAGTATCGGGACCAACGATCTAATTCAGTACGCGCTGGCAGTTGATCGCGTGAACGAGAAGATCGCCCATCTCTATGAGCCGACCCATCCAGCAGTAGTGCGTTTGCTCAAAATGATCGCTGACGCCGCGCATGCGAACAACATTTGGGTCGGTGTTTGCGGAGAGATGGCTGGCGATATCGCGCTCACCCCTCTTTTGCTGGGCCTCGGGATGGATGAGTTAAGTACCAGCGCGATGCTCGTCCCGCGAGTCAAGCGGGCGGTGCAAAGTCTCGCCATTCCCGAGTGCCGCGAGTTGGTCGAGGAAACCCTTAAGCTGGATACGCCGTCAGAGATTCTGGCGCGTTGCCTGGAATTGGCAGACAAACACTACGGCGATCTTTTGGGCTAGTGTTACGGGCGTTAAAATGGAGATTTTTGTGAATCGAGAATCGGAGCCCGTTTAACCAGTTACGAGTCACGAATGTCGCTTCTCACTCTTCCGTTTCCGGATCGGGCTTGAGCCCTTCTTCCTCCATCTTGCGCAAGATGTCGCTCATGTCGTCCACTTCATCCCAGACGTCCTGGCTCACATAAATGGGAGCCTTCTGCTGTGTGGCCATCGCAATGCAGTCGCTTGGCCGACCATCGAGCTCGATGATCTTTTTCTGCTGCAATTCGTTTTCGACGCGGATGATGACCCGCGCATAGTAGGTGGCATTTTTTAGATCATTGATAATCACTCGGTCGACCTTTGCGCCGAGGGCCGTCATCAAGTGCCCCATCAAATCGTGCGTGAGGGGACGTTCCTTGGTGATCTGACGCATGAACATGGTGATCGCGCTCCCCACGGTCTGATCGACATAGATGATGAACACCTTGTCGTTGTTCCCGATAAACACTGCACAACCCCCGCTCGTCGGCAAAACCGCCCGCACTTGCACCTCGATCACCGTTTTGTTCATCATGCAAACGGTACCCGTGCGAAAACGAAAAACAAGCGGCGCTCTCTCAGACCAAAATTTTTCAGGAGCAAACTTGCATGTTCGGCGTGCTGATTGAAAATGCGCTTTGCGGTTTGCGGCCGCGCCACGAAGCGAAATGAAAACCGACTGGGACCTTGAGTCCGCCATCGCCACGTACAACGTGGAGGGATGGGGTAAGGGTTATTTTGCGATCAACGGTTCGGGCAACGTCGAAGCGAAGCCGTTGAAGGAGAACGGCGGCTCCATCGACATCCTGGAAGTAGTGAATGAAGCGCGCGCGAGAAACCTGGGCTTTCCACTACTGGTCCGGTTTCAGGATTTGCTGCGGCACCGCCTCGAATCGGTTAACCGCGCATTTCAAAGCGCGATGTCTGAGTTCGGTTATCGCAATCAGTATCGCGGCGTTTTCCCTATCAAGGTGAATCAATTGCGCGAAGTGATCGAAGAAATCATCGACGCGGGCGAACAATTTCATTTTGGTCTCGAAGCGGGCAGTAAACCGGAACTGGTTGCAGCGCTTGCCATGCATAAGGACCCTGAGAGTCTGATCATTTGCAACGGCTACAAGGATCCTGCTTTTATTCGGATTGCGCTCCTCGGTTGCAAGCTTGATAAATCGGTCATCATTGTTGCGGAGAAACTCGAGGAGCTTGAGCAAACTATTCGTGCGGCAAAAGAAGTGGGCGTCGAGCCACTGATCGGAATTCGGGTGCGCCTCCATACCAAAGGCTCGGGCAAATGGTCGCCCAGCGGCGGCGAGAACGCCAAGTTCGGTCTCGACACAACCAGTCTGGTCGCTGCCAGCCAGATGTTGAAAGAAGCCGGGTTCGCCCATTGCTTAAAGCTTGTTCATTTTCACCTCGGCTCGCAGGTGCCGGACATCTCCACGATCAAACGCGCAGTGCGCGAAGGGGCGCGCTACTACGCAAAGCTTGTCAAACTGGGACACGACCTTGGCTATCTCGATGTCGGCGGCGGCCTCGGTGTTGATTACGATGGGTCGCGCAGCGATTTCGATAGTTCGACCAATTATTCACTCCAGGAATACGCCAATGACGTCGTTTGGAACATCATGGACGTCTGTGATTCCGAAAGCGTCCCTCATCCGGTTATCGTGAGCGAGGGCGGCCGCGCGATCGTGGCGCATCATTCGGTGCTGGTGTTGGAAGCGTTCAGCGCCATCGAGAAAACTGCGCCCAAACTTAAGGTCGAAGTCAGCGAGAAAGATCACAAGCTTGTGCACGACATTCTCGACGTGAAACAGCGCCTCAAACGGGGCAACCGCATCGAGAGCCTCCACGACATCCAACAGATCAAGGAAGAAGCGCAACAAACCTTCGACCTGGGCCTGCTTGATCTCGAATCCAAAGCAAAGATCGACACCGCCTATTGGCAGCTTGCCCACCAGATCGTCAATATGCATCGCGGCCTGCGCTATGTGCCAGAAGAAGTCAAAGAGCTCGAAGTGACGCTGGCCGATCAATACATTTGCAACTTCTCTGTGTTCCAGTCGCTGCTCGATCACTGGGCGCTCGGTCAATTGTTTCCGATCATGCCGATCCATCGGCTTACCACGCCGCCGGATCGACACGGCACCATCGTGGACATCACTTGTGATTCTGACGGTAAAGTCTCCAAGTTCATCGATCTCCAGGATGTGAAGGAAACATTGCCGCTCCATCGCATCCCGCCCGGCGAGATGTATTACATCGGCGTGTTCATGGTGGGCGCATATCAGGATATCATGGGCGATCTTCACAATTTGTTCGGCCGGGTCACTGAAGTGCACGTCTTCCTCGATCCTGATGAAGAATCGGGCTGGTACATCGAGGAAGTTATCGAGGGCAGCACCATCGGCGAAGTGCTTGCCATGACCCAGTGGAACAAAGTCGAATTGATGCGCCTGCTGAAAACGCAGGTCGATGCCGCCATCAAGACTGATCGGCTTAAGCCAAACGATGCGATGAAACTTCTTTCCGACTACGAGCGGCTCCTTCAGGAATACACCTACCTCACTCTCAACAGCACGACACCACCGCCTCAACCGGGTAACTGGCTGCCGTTGAGTTGATATCGCCGTTGTAGGATTTCTGTGGCAAGCTTCAGGGAGCAGTGGTTGTATGAGCTGCCAAGCCGAGCGCCATCCCAAAGTGGAGATTGCGCACGTCCTGACGATGGACGTGGTGGAGTACTCAACTTTGCTGATCACGGAGCAGACGCAGGTGATGGGCGAACTGACGAGCGTTGTGAAGAATACCCAGCGGTTCCAGCGCGGGGAATCGGAAGGGAAGCTCGTCCGGATTCCGACTGGCGACGGCATGGCCCTCGTGTTCTTCGATGATCCACAGGCGCCGATCGAATGCGGGATGGAAATCGCCGCGGCCCTCAAATCTCATCCCGAAATTGGATTACGAATAGGAATTCACAGCGGCCCGGTGAATGCGGTCGTTGATGTTAGCGATCGTGCGAATGTTGCCGGCGCCGGTATCGACATGGCACAGCGGGTAATGGATTGCGGCGATGCCGGCCACATTCTTCTGTCAAAACGGGTGGCGGATGATCTGGCGCCATTTCCGCGCTGGAACCCGCATCTGCATGATCTCGGCGAATGCGAAGTGAAACACGGCCGCAAAATTTCGCTCGTCAATTTTTATACCGACGCAATCGGCAATCCGAACCTTCCCCGGAAATGTCGGGCGCAGCGGCCACCGGCCGCGAGAGCAGCACCGTCCCGTTCGATGATTCTCATTGGCAGCTTGGTTCTTTTGATTGCTCTGCTGATTGGTTTCGTAAAATTTTCGCGACCGACGCCAAATCGCCCGGCAGTTGCGACAGCGAACGCAAAATCAATCGCGGTTCTGCCGTTTGAAAACCTGAGTCATGATCCTGACAACGCCTATTTCGCCGACGGAATTCAGGAAGAAATTCTTACGCGGCTCTCGAAGATTGCGGATCTGAAAGTAATCTCACGTACCTCGACGCAGCGTTACAAAGGCACGCCGACGAATCTGCTCGAGATCGCCAAGCAGCTTGGCGTAGCGCACATCCTCGAAGGCACGGTACAGAAGGCGGCTGACCAAGTTCGCGTGAATGTGCAACTGATCAACGCCCAGACTGACTCACATCTTTGGGCTGAGAAATTCGATCGTAACTTGGCCGATATCTTTGCTGTCGAAAGTGAGATCGCCACAAAAATTGCTGACACACTTCAAGCGAAGCTCACCGGTTCGGAAAAACAAGCAATCGCCGCGCGTCCCACCGAAAACAGTGAAGCACATCAGCTCTACCTGAAAGGCCGCTATTTCTTGAGCCGTAGAACAGAGGAAGGATTGAAGAAGAGCGTCGAATTTTTCAATCAGGCAATCGACAAGGACTCCGGCTACGCTCTGGCTTATTCGGGACTGGCTGACTCAAACATGTATCTGCTCAAGCTCGCTTTTTTGCGCGGACTTTCTCGAAAAGAGAGCTACGAGAGAGCAAAGGCAGCGGCGACGAAAGCTTTGGAGCTTGATGACAACCTCGCCGAAGCCCATACTTCTCTGGCTCTCGTTAAAATGGAGTACGAATGGGAGTGGGCCAGCTCTGAGGGGGAATTCAAACGGGCCATTCAGTTGAACCCAGGGTTCGCCGAGGCTCATCATCAGTACTCCCATTATTTAACGGCTATGGGTCGCAGTAGCGAGTCCCTCGCCGAAAGCCTTCGCGCCTTGGAACTCGACCCGCTTTCGCTGGTTTTGAACGGACATTTAGCGTGGCATTATCTGTATGCACGCCAGTACGACCAAGCCATACAGCAGTGCCAGAAGACCGCCGAGCTCGATCGCAACTATCCCGAAACAGCCGATTTTCGCGGTCTCGCGTATGAGCAAAAAGGAATGTATCGGGAAGCCATCGCTGAGTTGCAAATGGCGGTAAATCTTTCAGGAAACAGCCCGCATATAAAAGCAGAACTCGGACACGCTTACGCGATTGCGGGCGAGACTACACCGGCGCTAGACATTTTAGACG
>QHPD01000016.1 GCA_003218975.1 Verrucomicrobiota bacterium | reverse complement strand
AGCTGCCAGCTTTCAGTCATCGCTCATTCCGCCGCATGTTCATTACTCGCGCAATCGAGCTTGGCGTTGATGTGAAGGTCATCGCGCTCTGGCAAGGCCACAAAGACGGCGGGAAATTGATCCTAGACACCTACAGTCACGTTAATCCTGTGCACTCTAAACGCATGGCGGCGCTGATGACGACCGAGCAGCCGGACAATGTTGTTCCAATGAAAGGCGCGACGGCATGAAGATAAAGCCACCTATCGACGCATTCGCTACACATCGGGTCTCACGCGCCGCAGTAAAGGGCGCAGACGTGCTTATCGGGATGGATATAATCGGTGCGGGAGATTTTGCGGTAACAAAGCTAAACGGGAAAACAACTTTTTCGTATCGTTACCCGTCGATGGAGCGCATCGATTTTGTGAAAGCATCAGCCGCGATAACTACGGTCGCAACAGGAGTAGAACGAAATCAGCCGTGCCCATGCGGCAGCGGGAAGAAATTCAAGAAATGCTGCGGCGATCCGTCCAAATTAGGCAAACGCATCTAATCCTTTTCTCGGCGGTGAATTACTTGGAAATCATCGCTGACAATCTCAGCAAAGCGGGTTGGAGTTGGGGCTGCGTCTCAGCCGTGGATTCCAACGGTCGAACGATCTTCGTTGCAGACGCACATCGCGGCAACGGAAGGCGTTTCGTTGTGCGTGCGGATGAAAAGTTGACGGCGTTTTTGGAATTGGAATCGGTGACTCGGGGCAGCGGCGAATTGGCCTCGACAGCGGACGAGATTTTTCCGAGACTCCCCGGATATGAAGACAAGCATTCCACCAGTTCTAGTTACAATTGCGCTCGTCTGCTTTGCGCTCTCCCCGATATGCCAAGCACAAGACCAAAACACGCGATTCGGGGTTGAGGCATTGACTAGCAACAATAGTGGCGACAAAAACACGGCCATTGGTTTTAAGGCTATGCATGACAATAGGTCAGGCTCTCTCAACACGGCCACTGGGTTTAGAGCGCTCTTTAGCAACACTACCGGCACCCTGAACGCTGCCACTGGCGAGTCAGCACTCCAGAAGAACATTAACGGCAGCTTGAACACAGCCAACGGCGCTGGTGCGCTCGGCAATAACATCGATGGCCGCCTCAACGTCGCCATCGGCACTGATGCGCTCTCGCTCAATAGGGCCGGTGACGCCAACACCATCCGCATTGGCACGCAAGGAACCCAGAAAGCGACCTACATCGCCGGGATCGCGGGGGCAAGAGTAGTTTTTCCGGCCGCGCAAGTTTATGCAACCATTGCCAATGGTCAACTGGGAACGGTAACCTCATCGCAGCGTTTCAAGGATGATATCAGGCCCATGGAAAAGGTGAGCGAAGCGATTTACGCGCTAAAACCGGTTACGTTCCATTATAAGCGCGAACTCGACCCTGAGGGTACGTCGCAGTTTGGCCTTGTTGCTGAGGATGTCGAGAAGGTGAATCCGGACTTGGTCGTGCGCGACGAGAAAGGCGAAATCTACTCCGTCCGCTACGACCAAGTGAACGCGATGTTGCTCAATGAGTTCCTCAAAGAGCACCGACGGATGGAGGAACAAGACAAGCGAATTGAAGAATTAACGGCACAGCTGAAAGAACAGGCATCACAAATCCAAAAGGTGAGCGCACAGCTTGAAGCGAGCAAACCTGCGACGCGAATGGTTAACAATCCCTAAAGCCGCGCCGCATTTTCGCAATCAGCCGTCACACTTCACCGTGTGGCGGCTTTTTGTTTCGCCTCGCTACCACTCTTTGAAGTCGCCCTTGTGCTCGTGCGTTTCGATCAGATTGCCAGCTTCATCATAAACGCGAATCACGGCATCATGTGAAGAAGATTTTTGGTCTTGACAGTAGCAAGAAATTTGCCCAAATGGGGCGTTTCCGAAGGAGGTGAAATCAATGAAGCGCAAAATAACAAGCTTAATTCTAATCTCCCTAAGCTTGGGTTTTCTTTGGCAGGCATTGGCAGATAATGGCAAGGACTGCCATACCTTATGCTGGGAAAGCTTTAAGGCCTGTGAAGATTCAGCGAAGGCACGATTCGACGGGTTAGTGCAAGCCAACGCTGTGCAAAATTGCACGAGGGGCTATCACCGTTGTTTGGGGAATTGCGTACGCTGAACCCGCCACCTCCGGGAAATCATCGCGGGAGAAGCTCGAAAGACGTTCGTGCACTGAAAGGAAAAAATAAAATGAAGCGCAAAATAACAAGCTTAATTCTAATCTCACTAAGCTTGGGTTTTCTTTGGCAGGCAGTAGGAGTCCCCAAACCAACAAACTGCCATCGCCTTTGCGAGCAAGGATTTATGGACTGTATTGCCCCCGTCAAGACTGGTTTAGGCCGTGTTGCATCTCTCGTCATAATGGGTTGCAGGGAAAAGTACCACACGTGTATGGGGAATTGCGTTTTGCGATAACTCGCCACCCCTACCACTCTTTGAAATAGCCCGCGTGCTCGTGCGTCTCGATTCACCGCGTGCGCCAGGCAGGGCCCTGAATAAACCTTTGACAGATTTCCGCGGTTCCCTCAAAAACGGTATCCGCAAAAAAGGAGGTGAAATCAATGAAGCGAAAAATAACAGGCGCAATTCTAATCTCCCTAGGCTTGGGTTTTCTTTGGCAGGCAGCATCGACCACGGCGCTAGGTCAGCGCTCTACAATAGGTCGTGGTCGAGTGGAGGGCCCCTGCCATCGAAGTTGTCTCGAGAGTTTTAATCGCTGTAGTGATTTGGCTAAGTCGGGATCCGATGGGCGGAGGCAAGCCCTCAATATCCAAGGTTGTCAAAGGCTCTATCACTCGTGTCTTGGGAATTGTGTTTTTTAAATCGAACCTGCCACTCCTGCACTACCCCGGCTCGATCCGATGTTCGATCCGCATCAAGCGCGCCGAAAGAAGCAGCGCCAAATAACAGATAGAGCGACCGATTGAAATCGCCCTTGTGCTCGTGCGTCTCGATCACGTTGCCAGCTGCATCGTATACGCTGGATCACAGCATCATGTGAGCGGCTGAAAAACTTTGCGCGCTCGCGGCTGACAGCAGCGCCGATGCCGCTGGAATGATTCGCACGCAGCGGGACTTGACTTCGACCACAAGCTCCGGAGCGAACGTCAGGCCGGGAGTGACTTCCTCGTCCCGACCTTTGCGCTGCCAAGAAATGTCGCATTCTCATCAACCATCAGCCGGGGCGCTTCGATGTCACCACGCAGCGTGCAACCCGCCTGGAGCTCGCAGCATTCAGTCACGAAAATATTGCCCTCCACCGTCCCTCGCACCTTCACCGATTTCGTCCTGATCTCACCGCGTATGCGCGCGTGCTCCCCAAGCATGAGCGTTCCGGTGGAATCGATTGTGCCCTCCACCTCGCCGTCGATGAGCAGCTCGTTCAGGAATTTGACCGAGCCTTTGATCGAAACTCCTTGGGAGAGAAGAGCGCCGGATTGCGTTGGCAAGAACGCGCGGTTGGATGGCCCTGAGACGACAGATGGTCTGGCCGATTCGTTTGCGTGGGCCGCGGGTTCGGTCTTTCGAGTGAACATGTGCATCCTGTGATTCCTCCAGGTTTGGCCGCGTGGAAAGCTTATCTTTTTCCGTGCGCAACGACAGGAGAAAATGAGGGGCTATTGCGAGCCTGCAAGACGCACCCCCAATTCAGAATTTCGAAGAAGGGAAAAACCAGCATGGCGCGTTGCGGTCTAACGAGAATTGTCCCGGGGCCTTGCTATTGAACAAACGCTGAGGCGCCGTAGCGTAAGTCGTGGAACCGTCGAAGTCGTCCCCAGATAAAACGCCATTTGAGCGTTTCAAACGGCTGACAACGCGCGTGATGGGGACTCCAAAGAGCGAAATGGACGCCCGCGAAATAAAATATCGCGCCGCGAGAAAAACCAAGAATCGTCGCAGGCACCGTTAGCCTTTTTCACCCTTCTTTGAAATCCCCCGCTTGCTCGTGTGTTTCAATCACATTGCCCGCTTCATCGTAAACGCGAATCACAGCATCATGTGAGCGGCTGTAGAACTTGGCGTAGCCGATTGCGTTGCTGATTGCGTTTGCCCCAGCATACGAGGGCCTGCCTGCCCATTGCGCATGGCCAATAGGGAGCTTGGATAGATTGGCTTTGACTTGGACGGAGAAAAGCTCGCTTGCACTCTGCATCCGTGCACAAAATGTCTACCCCCCACACGGTACCCCGCCTGCCGAGGAGGTAGTCAAAGGCGACTCTTAGTCGTTACTGGTATTCATTATATTGGATAGAGATCGGACCGGCTAAATATGTAAGCACATGGATAAGGACCTTAGTAAACGTGTGCAGAAATCGTCAATGCCATCATGGCCGCATCATTTACCATCCGGCAATCAGAAACGATTCTAGCGCGATGCTATGCAGCGGGGCAGGGCATTCGTAAAAAGTGTCAATGATGCGTCAATGGGCCGGTCGTTCCCTAGTGTAAAGCTGGATTTTGAGTCCAGCGCGTCTGCCAATTCCGCCACGCCGGCACAAGCAATCGGAAGCTACGAAGCCCGCGTCGGCGCTCAAGTATTCGCAACGAGGTCCAGAGGTTGCAAACTTCGCGGCGGTCCGAAAATTTCGCGTAGAATGATTGCGTCGCGCAAACCCGATTTCGATGCAAGCAAGGTCGCTATGTCTGTTTTAAAATCTGCCCCCTTGGCAACTGGCGACATGGGTGGCGCGTAAGCTGCGGTAGGCGTTTTGATGATCGGCGGCTGTTCAACCGGCAACAGTCCTTCGTGAACTTCGAATGGGGGCGTGTCTATTATCTCCGCGCGTTTCGCAATTCCCGGTGGAGGACTTTCTCTTTGGATTAGGTCGCGTTTCCGCCGCTCTTCTCGCGTTAGATTCCAAAGCGGTGCAATTGGCGGCCGTACCGGCGCGAGTGGTCGGGGTGGAATGTGTGTGCGCGGAGCGACTGGCGGTGGTGGGCGCGTGGTTGCCGGTTGGCCAAGCGCTTCGAGGAATTTCCGAATGCGTTCTTCATCCGATTTCGTCGATGCTCTCCGGTTTGGCGGAGGCATTTCAGGCATAGATGGTGTCGATGTTTGCTCCCTCTGATTCCTGCTTGCCTTGCTGGCGGCTCTCGTCAGCAACTGGAACAAAAGCGCGGCCGCGATCAGCAAAAGGAACAGCAGATTTTCGAAATGAACGGCGATCACGCTTCGCATCGTTAAGCCCTGCCTCCTCAGCGTCAAGCGAAGACTGGAGCGGGTGACGAGGCTCGAACTCGCGACGTCCTCCTTGGCAAGGAGGTGCTCTACCACTGAGCTACACCCGCATTTTTCAGGGGGAACAAAATAATGTCCAGTGAACCGCCCGGCGCAACCTTTTAATTGCCCCACAGGATGGAATATTCTTCAAATAGTTGAATCCAAACAGGGCATTAAGCGCGTCCCATGTTCAGGAGAACCACTATGAAAAGATTGATCATTGCCTGCATTTGCTCGATAGCGCTGGCGATGGGCTTGTTTGCTCAGGCCCCGGCGACGTCGCCGACGCCTTCAGCGGCAGCAACAGCGCCGGTCACCGCCAGCGTGTCTCCATCGGATCTCGCCGACAGGATCCAACAGAAGCTGAAAAAAAAGCTTAGCGGCCAACACGGAATCATCATTGATGGGGGCGATCACGATGAAGATGCCGATCTTCGAAAGATGCGCGAATTCGTGGCGATTCCAATCGTGGCGATCGTGTTTCTGTCGATATTCGGCGCGCCTGTGCTGATCGTGATTATGATAGGAATGTTCGCTCTTTTAATCAGCCGCACGCGGCAGCGCACTATCCGAATGATGGTGGAGAAAGGTCAGCCGGTTCCCGCAGAACTGCTTGCACCGACCAAGCGAGCCGTGCGCCAGCGGTCGGATGTGCGGCGTGGCGTTATTTGGACCATGATCGGGCTCGGTGCGATGATCTTCTTTGGCGCCGTGAACGATTGGGAAGGCGGCACATGGTCATTAGGGCTAATTCCATTTCTAATCGGCCTCGGCTATCTCATCGTGTGGAAATTGGAAGGGAAGCAGGACGTTCCTCCTCCTCCGCCCCCGGTAACGTAGTATCATGACGTGGAGCTAACAGATGCGCAGCTTATTGCTCGGACTCTTGTTGATGACGATCATTATGCCTTCGCTGAACTGGTCCGAAATCATCAATCGACTGTGCGCGGTCTCCTTCGCCAGCTCACTGGCAGCGACATTGGGCTGGCCGATGACCTCGCGCAGGAGACGTTTCTGCGCGCCTACAAGAATTTGCGCAACTTTCGGGGCGAGGCGCGTTTCTCCACCTGGCTTTACCGGATTGCTTACAACTGTTTTCGGGAGCACGCGCGCAAACGTAAGGAACTGGTCGGCATCGACGAAGAACAACTGGAGCGCGAACACGATCCGCAGACGGTCGATCCCGCATTGCGCCACGATCTGATGCACGCCTTAAGTTTGCTTCCATTGCACGAGCGCACGGCTGTGGTGCTCTGTTGCCAGAATGGTTTGTCGCATGACGAAGCCGCGCGCGTCCTCGACATTCCGCTCGGCACCGTAAAGACCAACGTTTTGCGCGGCCGCGAGAAACTGAAGCGCACGCTAGCCGAGTGGGGACCGAATTGATACAATGAACGCGATGAACGACGACGACACGCTAGATCGACAATTGCGCGACGCGGCGCCGTATATCGACGACGAAGGCTTCACTGCGCGCGTTATCGCTAGGTTGCCAGCCCCGCGGCGTGAGCCGCGATGGCTGCGTGCAATGGTTCTGCTCGGCGTGACAGCACTAGGAAGCGGAGTCGCCTACTTGCTTTCCGGTGGCGGCCGCTTCGTCCGCGAAGGCGTGATCCAGTTATCGACCTTCCCGATTTGGCTGTTGCTCGTGTTCGCGTTCGGTTGCGGCCTCGTAGTTGGCGCCTTCGCTGTCATCTTTGCCATTCGCAAGACGCCAGAGGTCCGCGATCTTGGCCGGCTGCGGTTTTGAAACGGCGTCTCCGTTATGCTGCGGACAGCTCGCGCGCCTGCTTGACGTCCGCTTCGATCTGGCAGGCGAGCGAATCTACATTTTTAAATTTTTTTTCCGGCCTGAGATACCGGATGAATCGCACTTCGAGATCCTTGCCGTAGATATCGCGTTCGAAATCGAGCAGGTGAATCTCCAGAATTCGCTCAGGTTTGCCGGTGCTCACAGTCGGCCGATAACCGAGGTTCACTACGCCGGAATAAACAACTCCATCCAGCTTCGCTTCGGCGAAATAAACGCCGTTTGGCGGAAACTGCTCGTTGTGGGCGCTCAAATTTGCCGTCGGAAATCCGATTTTCTTTCCAACATTGTCGCCGCGCACGACTGTTCCCAGAATCGTGTATTCGCGGCCCAGCATCTCTGCCGCCTTCGTCAGATCACCCGCTTCCACAGCCTGACGGATCGTCGTACTGCTTACCACTTCGCCATCGACTGTTACCGGCGGAATTCCGACGACGTCGAAATCAAAGCGTGTGCCGAGCTTCTTGAGTAATTCGAGATTGCCGCGCCGATTTTTTCCAAACGACCATTCGTGGCCGACGCAGATTTCGCGCAGGGGCTTCGAATGCTTCACTAATTGCCGCACGAAGTCTTCCGGCTCGGTGGCCGCAAATTGCTTATCAAACGTAATGATCAAAAGATGGGCCATGCCAAGACTGCGAATCAAATCGATCTTGTGCCGGGTGGCGGTGAGCAAATGCGGCGCCGCTTCCGGCCGTAGTACTTTCTCCGGATGCGGGTCGAATGTGACTACGACAGGCGTTCCGTTGGCCGATCGAGCGTGTTCTGCGGAAGTCGAGATGACTGCCTGGTGACCGAGATGCACGCCATCGAAAACGCCGATGGCCAGAAAGAGCGGGCCTGGCAACCGCGACAATTCGGAAATGGATCGGAGCGTTTCCATCAAGAAAATGACAAATGACGAAGTTCGAATGGCGAAAATTCGATGCGCGTCAAATCATTCGAGCTTTGATATTTGGATTGCCTTCGAGCTTCGTCATTTTCATCACGCTCCGCGCATCCTCGAAACTTCTGGAAGACTCAGCATCCGGCTAAGAATTTCTTCGCGCGGCGCGTTTTTGATTTGATCGACCGTGATCGTGTTCGCCACGTCGAAGCGGCCGGATTTTATTCGGCGCAGCGATTTCAAGTGCGCGCCGCAGCCAAGCGCCTCACCGATGTCATGCACGTAGGTGCGAACATAGAACCCTTTACTGCACAGGACGCTGAAATCGATTTCGGGTAACGCGATCCGATCGATGCTGTAACGGTAAACGTGTACGAGGCGCGTCTCGCGCTCCACCACTTTTCCCTGGCGCGCGAGCTTGTAAAGCGGCACGCCGCCATGCTTTTTGGCGGAGACCATTGGTGGCAGCTGATAAAAATCGCCCCGGAACTTTTCAAACGCGGCTCGAATTTGATTTTCATCCAGCTCGGGGATCGGTCGGTGTTGAACCACTTCGCCTTGTCGATCTTGCGTGTCAGTCGTCACGCCAAGCACAAACGTGCCGGCGTATTCCTTATCTTCGCTCATGAGCAAATCCTGAACCTTCGTGCCACGCCCCACGGTGAGCAGGAGCAACCCAGTGGCGATCGGATCCAGCGTGCCACAATGACCGATTTTCTTGGTGCCGAGTTTTCGGCGAGTCAGTGCGACGACGTCATGCGACGTCATCCCCTCCGCTTTATCGACGAGCAGGACGCCGTCAGGAGTCGCGCTTAAGGACTTCACCAATTTCCTCCAGAACCTTTTCTTCGACTTCGGCGAGGCTTCCGCGGATGCGCGCGCCAGCGGCCAGTGTGTGCCCGCCGCCGCCGAATTTCTGGCAAATCGCGCAGACATCGACGGCTTCATCTTTGGAACGCATGCTCACGCGCACCTTTCCGTCGGCCAGTTCCTCAAAGAAGACGGCGACAATAACGCCGCGGATAGCCCGGAGATGATCGATCAGTCCTTCGTTATCTTCGGGAAGAACGGCCAAGGCTGCGGCGGTTTTTAAGCTGAGGCTAAAGCTCGCCACTCGTCCGTCCTCACCAAAACGCATGGTCCGGAGAAGGTCTCGCAACAGTTCCAGCCGGCGTCGGGGATAGTTTTCGTACAATTGCTGGCTTATTTGCCCAACGTCGAGACCGCCAACGCGCACGAGTTCCGCCGCAATCTCGAACGTGCGCGCACTGGTTTTTGGATATTGAAACGAGCCTGTGTCAGTGGAGATCGCGGCAAAAAGATTTTCTGCGATGTCATGATTGAACGGCAGGTCCTGACTCTTGATTAATCTGAAAATGATTTCTCCAGTGGCGGGCGCGCTTGAGTCGATGATTACCAGATCGCCATACCCGGGATTACTGCGATGATGGTCGATGTTGATCCAGATTTTTGCCGAGCCAACCGCGGCGAGCGTAGTTCCAAGCCGATTTTGAATTGCCGTGTCGAGTGCGACGGCAACATCGACATCAATGGCCGTGGAGGGGGGCTTGGTCAACAATTCGGCGCGCGGCAGGAAGGAATACTTTTCGAGCATGCCGTCTTCATTCCAGATACGAACGTCCTTGCCAAGTTGCTGAAGCGAGAGAGCGAGCGCGAGCTGGCTGCCGAGCGCGTCACCGTCCGGGCGAACGTGACTCAAAATCGCGAAGCACTGATTGCCGCGCAGGACCTGGCCGATTTCTTCGAACGTGGTGTTGCTCACTCGTCCTCGCTGCGGGGTTTTTCGATATCCCGCAGAATCTCAAGGACGCGCGCGCCGCGTTCAATGGAATCGTCGAGATGAAAAACCAGATGCGGCGTGTACTTCAAAACGACGTGGCGGGAGAGTTCAGCTTGCAGGGCGGGACGATGCGCTTCCAGCTTATCTATCACGCTCGCGCCTGCTGCCGAGCCGAGAGTGCTTACGAAGACGTGCGCGCTTTTCAGGTCGGCCGTAACATCGACAGCGTTGATGCTTACCAGCACGCCTTCGAAGTTTATTTCGCGCGCAACGATGGCGCTCAGCTCACGTTTTACAAGTTCGTTTACGCGTAGTTGTCGATGTTTCATTTCTAGAATACTGCAAGCCTCTGGCTTGCTGCAGCGCGAACTGGAAGCTTGGGCTATATTTACAAATTTTGCGCAATCTGTTCGAGCTGGTAGCACTCGATCACGTCGCCGACTTCATACTCGCCGAAGACGCCTAGCTTGATCCCACATTCCAGACCGGAACGCACTTCTTTCACGTCGTCCTGGAAACGGTGCAATGTCGAAATCCCGCCGTCGTAAACCGGCTGGCGCTTTCGCAGGACGCGGGCGCGCGCGGCGCGGAGGATGCGACCATCGGTGACTAAACAACCCGCGACAATGCCTCTGCTTAGCTTGAAAATCTGCTTCACCTCCGCGTGTCCGATGACTGTTTCGCGAAGCTCGGGTTCAAGCAGCCCGGCCATGGCGTCTTTGATCTGATCGAGCAGTTCGTAAATGATGCTGTACAGTTTGATCTGCACGCCTTCGCGTTTCGTAGCCGAGACCGCCATGGCCTCGACCTTCACGTTGAAACCGACTACGACCGCGTCCGATGCGCTCGCCAGCAAAATGTCCGATTCCGAGATCGGCCCCACGGCTGAGTGGATAATTTCCAAATCGACCTTTTTGCTTTCGATCTGTTTCAACGCGCCTACGAGCGCTTCGAGTGAACCTTGCGCGTCGCACTTCAAAACGATGCGCAGGACTTTTTTGCCTTGAGCGGTTTCGAGCAAGGTTTCCAAAGTAGCGCGTTGCGGAACGAACAGCTTGGTCGCGCGCTTTGCCTCGAGGCGTTCATCGCTTAGTTGCTTCGCTGCGCGCTCCGATTCCATCACGAGGAATTGATCGCCCGCATTTGGCAGGCCGGTAAAGCCAAGCACCTTGACCGGCGTTGAAGGCCCGGCTTCCTTCACTTGTTGGCCCCGGTCGTCAAGGAGCGATTTTACTTTGCCGTTGTAATCGCCGCAGATGAACGGGTCACCGATTTTTAATGTGCCCATCTGCACAATCACCGTGGCCGTGGGGCCGCGTCCGGGTTCCACTTGCGCTTCGATGACGGTGCCGCGTGGTCTGGCGGTAGGCGAGGCTTTGAGTTCTATCACCTCCGCCTGCAAAGCCATCATCTCCAGCAAGTGATCGATTCCAGTGCCTTTCGTTGCCGAAACGGGACAAACAATGGCTTCGCCGCCCCAATCTTCCGGGGTCAAACCGTGCTCCTGAAGTTGTTTCTTCACCCGGTCGATGTTCGCGCCCGGAAGATCCATTTTGTTGACAGCGACCATGATCTTCACGTGCGGTGCGGCCTTGGCGTGATTAATCGCTTCGACCGTTTGCGGCATGATGCCGTCGTCGGCTGCGATAACCAGCACGACGATGTCGGTCACATTAGCGCCGCGCGCGCGCATGGCGGTGAAGGCGGCGTGGCCCGGTGTGTCGATGAAGGTGATCTTCGTTCCATTATGCTCGACGCTGTAAGCGCCGATGTGTTGCGTGATCCCACCGGCTTCGCCAGCCGCGACGCGCGTCTTTCGAATCGCGTCCAGGAGCGTGGTCTTCCCATGATCTACGTGTCCCATGAACGTGATGATGGGACCGCGCGGCTCAAGTTCCTCTTCCTTTTCAATGACCGGAGGAGGCGGCGCCACAACCACTTGTTCCACTTTGTGAACGCCGGCGCCCTTTTCGCGGCGCTCCTTTTCCAGAACGAACCCATGATTCTCCGCGATCTTGGACGCGAGGTCCGGTTCGATTGTCTGGTTGATGTTTGCAAAAATGTTATACGTCATTAGCTCGGCGATGAGCTGGTGCGGTTTTAAGCCGAGTTCAGCCGCCAACTGCTTAACGACAATGGGCGGCTTGATATGAATGACTTTTGGTGGCGGCACCTCTACCTCTGCAAGCGCAGCGGCGTCATCATCGGTCGGTGCCTTTGCCTCGGGAGCTACTTCCGGCGCCGTAGCCGCGGGTGCTGATGGCGCCGGCGTTGGAGCCGGGATCGGAGGTCTCGGCATCGCAGGTTCTATCTTGGCCGGCACAGGTGGTTCAAGCTTCGGCAGAAGCTTCGAGATCGGCGGTAGCACCGTGCTCTTCGTTTTTACCTGACCATCTTTCGATTCCTTGTGCGCCTTTGCTTTGTCGATAAGTGAAACTGAAGGTCCGGCTTTCGCCGGCGCTAGTTTCGCTGAAGGCTCAAGCGTAACGTCGCGCTCCGTTTTTACGGGCGCCGCCGCAGGCGTGCGCGCTGTTTTCTTTTGCGGCTCCGCTTTTTTAGGCGCCGGCTTTGCCTTCGAGACGGCTGGCTTGCGCGCGACGGCAGGCTTCTTCCCAGCCGGTTTTCGCGTCGCGGTTTTGCTGGTCGTCTTGGTGGGCATTATAAAAGATCTCTTTCATGGCTCGTGCATTTTAAGCAGAGCCAGCTTTCTGCGGTTCTTCTTTCTGCGCTTCCTCTTCTCGAGGAACGGCATCGTGAATTTCCTGCGCTTTCGTTTCGTCCACGCTAAGAATATCTACAAAATCCTGCACATCGGCATCGCGCAATCCTTCGAAATTCGTGAATCCGGATTTTACGAGGGTAACCGCTTGCTCCTCAGTAATTGGCAGGGCGGCGGCGAGCGTTTGTGCCGCTTGCGCCACTTTTTGCTCGACCGCAGCCGTGGCCGAAGTGTCCTTGTCGATGTTGATTTCCCAACCAGTAAGCCGCGACGTTAACCGCGCGTTCTGCCCTTTTTTTCCGATCGCGAGAGAAAGCTGATCTTCGTCAACAGAGATCTGGACGGTTTTCTTCTCGGTATCGAAAATCAGGTTCTTCACTTTTGCTGGCTTGAGCGCTTCCAGGATGTACTCGCGCGGATCGGAACTCCACCGGATGATATCGACTTTTTCGTTGTTCAATTCGCGGACGATGTTCTTAACGCGTGAGCCGCGCATGCCGACGCACGCGCCGACTGGATCCACTTTCTCGTTCACGCTCCAAACCGCCATCTTTGTCCGATAACCCGCCTCGCGCGCGATTCCGCGAATCTCGACGGTGCCGTCGGCGATCTCGCTCACTTCTGACTCAAAAAGACGGCGCACAAAGTTCGGATGGCTGCGCGAGACGATGATCTCAGGACCACGGATTCCGTTCTCGACCGCTACCACGTAAGCGCGAAGCCGATCGCCGACATTGTAATCTTCCACCGCCACGCGTTCTCGCTGCGGCATGACTGCTTCGAATTTTCCAAGATCAAGAATCACGTCCGAACGATCGAACCGCCGCACGGTGCCGCTTACGATTTCTCCAGCGCGATCCTTGAACTCCTCATAAATCATTTCTTTTTCGACCTGACGGATGCGCTGCATCATTGCTTGCTTTGCAGTTTGTGCAGCGATGCGTCCAAAATTGCGCGGTGTGACTTCGATCTCGACGATGTCGCCCACTTTCGCGTCCGGCTTGATCTTGCGCGCTTTGGCGAGCTCGATCTCATCCTGTGGATTGCTCACATGATCAACTATCAGCAAATTCGCGAGCGCGCGGATTTCGCCGGTCTTTGGGTTGATGTCGATGCGTAAATCCCGTGACGCACCCACGCTCTTTTTCGAAGCTGAGAGGAGGGCGTTCGACACCGCTTCGAGCAGGATTTCGCGTTTGATTCCGCGCTCCCGTTCCAGGTAATCGAGCATGGCAATGAATTCCGCGTTCATAAAAACATATAGCCCGCAGACTAAAAAGAGTGGGACACCACTTCCCACTCCGTTCAGTGCGCGGACTAGAAAATCAATTTAAGGCCGTTCACCGGATCGTCAAGCCGGGCTTCGGTTTGATTTGACCTTAAGAGCCCAATGTCCAACATCCCAACGTTCCAATGAATTCGCGCATGCAAGCTTTGTTGATTGTGCTCTGCGTGTGGGCTGTGGTTTATCTTCCGGCGCTTGGTTCTCTCGCGATCAAAGGCGAAGAGGGGCGACGGATTTTTCCGGCGATCCGAATGCTTGAGACGGGCGATTATGTTGTTCCACAAGTGGGCACCAATCCGTATTTCCGAAAGCCGCCGTTGGTAAACTGGCTTGTGGCGGTATCGTTTAAAATTTTTGGCGTACGAAATGAATGGACAGCGCGTCTGCCCTCAGCTCTTGCTGTGCTCGCAGTGGCGATCGCGTTTGTGACCGTCGCGCGCGCAAGCCTTGGACCACGTGGATCGACAGTAGCCTCGCTCATTTGGCTGACGAATATTGGAATGATAGAGAAGGGCCGGTTGATCGAGATTGAAGCGCTGTACGTTTCGCTTTCCGGCCTTGCCATCATTTTTTGGTTGAGTTTTTGGACTCAGAAGAAATCCGCGTGGTTGATTTGGGTTCCGGCCTCGACTTTTCTCGGGCTCGGCATGCTCGCAAAGGGTCCCACTCTTCTCGTATTTTTCTACGGCATCGCGCTGGCTATTCTTTGGCAGACCAGGAATTGGCGGCTGCTGTTTCACCCGGCGCATTTTGTCGCGCTCGCAATCATGCTCGGGATTTTTGGAGCCTGGGCCGTTCCATTTGCCAAGACTACAACGATGCAGCTGGCGATGCACAAATGGTCAATTCAATTCAGCGAACGGCTCAGTGGCACCAACTTCCAGTTTTTAAACTGGATCCAAAATGTACCTCGCGGGCTGGTTTATTTCCTCCCCTGGCTCATCCTGGTCCCGTTCATGCGATTTTCGGAATTTCACGATGATACGCAGCGGCAGCTTGCGGATGCTCTGGCGTGGGGGACTCTGGTCCCGTTTCTTGCAGTAAATCTTGTGCCTGGGGCGGCTGCTCGCTATAGCATGCCGTCTTTGGTCCCAGGGTCGTGGTTGTTGGCAATGAGCTATGCCGGCGGTGCATTGCGTTGGCATAACAAACCGCACGTAGGAAGTGAACGCGCGTGGGCGAAGGTGGTGACTGCTTTTGTCGTAGTCGGGTTGCTGATTGGCGGAATCGGTTACCCGGTTGCTGCGCTTGCTTTAAGAGACAAGCAGCAAGTAAAAAGGGCGGCCGCAACGATTAACGCTGCTGTACCGGCGGGCGAGACACTTTACGTCGTGAATCCGCACTATCAGCCCGTTCTTTTCTATGTGAAAGCGCCCTTGGAATATGTGCGCAGCACCACAGAGCTTCCAGCTGACACTCGTTATTTTCTTATCCGCGCGGAAAAGGGAGAGGAAGCAGCGACCACGGAAAAGTGGACTCGCCGTCGGACGCATGAACTCGCTCGCGTCATAGATTACGGCAAACGCGAGATGATCCTCTTTGAGGTTGGTCCTTAAACGAAGATTGACAGGCTAACAAATCGGAATTGGTTAGCATGCTAACCAATTTTGTGTAGCCATGATCTCTGACTGGGAAACGTTTGGCCCGTTGCTCCACGGAACCGCTCGCGCGTGGCGGCAAAAACTGGACGAGCGTCTTAAGCCCATGGGCCTGAGCCAGGCAAAATGGCGGACGCTTCTGCATCTGTCTCTTGCTCAAGGCGCGCTTACTCAGGCAGAGATTGCAGCGCGGCTGGGCGTTGAAGAGCCCACCATGGTATCGCTGTTGCATCGGCTGGAGAGAGAAGGTTGGATCACGCGCAGAAGTTCGCCGCGCGATCGCCGTTGCAAAATGGTGCTGCTGGGCAGGCGCGCCCAGCGCGTAATCGCTCAAATCAATGCGGCGGCGGACAAACTCAGGCACGAACTGCTGGCCGATATTCCGAGATCTAAGCTGCAAACCTGCATCAACGTCTTGGCGCGAATTCGTGAGAAAGCTGAGAAAAACGATAGAGTCCGCAGAAGCACGACTTCAGCCGTTTCTCACGGTCACAACGGCCAGAACAGGCTGCGGTATTCGATTTCAGGGAAAAAGGGCCTCCATGACGCCGGAAGGAAATCCAAATGAAACGCAAACGCCTCACGAGCCACGCCGTTCCCCGATGGGCGTATCTGCTTTTCGTGGTGCTGGCAGCCCTTGTTCTCTACCGCATCTTTCAACATAGGATCAGCGAGGTCAAAGCGTCGCAGCCACCCCCGCGGCCAGTTGTTGTCGCACAAGTGACCACGAAAGATGTGCCGCTCTAT